>JAFAMK010000178.1 GCA_019233415.1 Vulcanimicrobiota bacterium | reverse complement strand
TCCACGTGCCGGCGACGCCGCGCACGTCGGCCTGACCGCCGAGCCGGCCTTCGGAACCGACCTCGCGCGCGACGCGGGTGACTTCGCCGGCGAACGCGTTGAGCTGGTCGACCATCGTGTTGACGGTCGCCTTCAGCTCGAGCATCTCCCGCGCACGTCGACGGTGATCTTCTTGGACAGGTCGCCCTTCGCGACGGCGGTGGTGACTTCGGCGATGTTGCGGACCTGGCTCGTCAGGTTGCCGGCCATCGTGTTGACCGAGTCGGTGAGGTCCTTCCACGTGCCGGCGACGCCGCGCACGTCGGCCTGACCGCCGAGCCGGCCTTCGGAACCGACCTCGCGCGCGACGCGCGTGACTTCGGCCGCGAAGGTGTTGAGCTGATCGACCATCGTGTTGATGGTCTCTTTCAGCTGCAGAATCTCGCCGCGCGCCTCGACGGTGATCTTCTTCGAGAGGTTGCCGTTCGCGACGGCGGTCGTGACGTCGGCGATGTTGCGAATCTGGTTGGTCAGCGTGCCGGCCATCGAGTTGACCGAGTCGGTGAGGTCCTTCCAGGTGCCGGCGACGCCGCGCACGTGCGCCTGGCCGCCGAGGATCCCTTCGGAACCGACTTCGCGCGCGACGCGCGTCACCTCGCCGGCGAACGCGTTGAGCTGGTCGACCATCGCGTTGATCGTGCGCGCGCTGCGCAAGAACTCGCCCTTGAGCGGTCGGCCGTCGACCTCGAGCGCCATCTGCTGCGAGAGGTCGCCGCGCGCGACCGCGCCGAGGACGCGGCTCGTCTCGGCGATCGGGTGCGTCAGGTCGTCGATGAGCCGGTTGATTGCGACGAGCTTGTCGCCCCACGAACCGGGGACACGGAGCTCGGCACGCTGACCGAGCCGGCCGTCGTGGCCGACGACGGTCGAGATGCGCTCGATCTCGCGCAGCATACGCGCGTCCATCGTGACCATCTCGTTGAACGCCTCGGCGATGTCGCCGTCGATGCCGTCCCACGAGGTCGGCAACTTCACCGTGAAGTCGCCGCGCGTCACCGAGCGCAGCGCCGTCAGGAGCTGGCGCTTTGCGGTGTCGGGCGCGGCGGCGGCGACGGATTTGCCGGGCTCTCGCTTTCCGTTGGTCTTGGCCTTGCCAGCCACGGCCGCAGTGGGCATGCGCGATCTCCTGAGTACCGGGGAACGGAGGCGGAAACTGCCCGTAACGGCGACGCCCTTGCCGCAAAGCAAGGGACGATGTCGTTCGGGCTCTCGACGAGCAAGCTACCCGTCGTCGCTCCGTGCAAAACATCGCCGCGCAGGAACCTTCAGTGTACGGAGTTCTCGCCCCGTCCGTCAGCGGCCGACCGAGGCAAACCCTGCGCAACGCGCGCGGGGAAACGTTCCCTAACGCGCAGTCGATCGTGCTCATGTTTGAGTGCGAGCAAGCGAGGGTAATCCCGCGACAAGAGTGGACAAGGAGGTTCCGATTCCACGCGAACTGACGAGGCGGTGACGGCGATCGACGAGCGGCGTTTGGCCGCTTCGCTGCGGCTGTTGGTCGCGGCGAGCCGTGAGTTGGCGGCCACTTTCGACTATGCGCAGACACTGACCGCGGTCGGACGGCTCGTCGTTCCGGCATTCGCGCGCGGTTTTTCCGTCGAAGTCGACGAGGGCGAGATCCGCACGACGCTCGCGCGCACCGGCCGGCTCGACGACGAGTCGCTGCAGTTCGCGCTCGTCGCGCGCGGCCAACAGCTCGGCATCATGCGCGTCTCCGGCGCAATCGACACCGACGACGCGGCGATCGGGCTCGAGTTATGGCCAGAACTTGCGCTGCGCATCGCGGTCTCGGTCGACGCCGCGCAGGTGTACGCGCGCGAGCATCACGTCGCCGACACACTGCAGCGCGCGCTGCTGCCCGACCGCTTGCCGCTCGACGACCGGCTCGGCTTCGACGCCGCGTACCTGCCGGGCGCGCAGGAAGCGATCGTCGGCGGCGACTGGTACGACGCGTTCCGCCTCCCCGACGGGCGGATCGCGTTCTCGATCGGCGACGTCGCCGGCCACGGGCTGCGCGCGGCGATCGTGATGGGCGAGGTGCGCCAGGCGTTTCGCGCCGCGGCGCTCAACCCGAACTCGCCCTCGCTCGTCCTCGAGCGCGCGAACACGATCGTCAACATGCGCTCGAACCCGGTGATGGTCACCGCGATCTTCGGCATCGCCGACCCGCGCGACGCGACCGTGACCTACGCCTCGGCCGGACACCCCGCGCCGCTGCTCGCACTGCCCGGTGGCGTCGTGCAGCAGCTGCCGAAGGACGGCGTTCCGCTCGGGATCGTCGACGAGGTCGGCGCGACCGACTGGACGTTCACGATTCCGCCGGGCGCGCTCTTCACGCTCTACACCGACGGCTTGATCGAGTACTCGCGCGACATCGTTGAAGGCGAGGCGAGGCTGCTGGACGCGGCGCGCGAGGGCGTGGTCCGCGGCGACGCCGAGCCGGCGCGCGCGCTGCTGCAGCGCGTCTTCGCCGCGCGCGAGAACACCGACGACGTCGCGACGCTCACCGTCGCCGCGCCCGACGTCGCCGCGCCGGCGTTCGCGTTCACGTTCAGCGCGATCCCGCTCGCGGTGCCGCTCGTGCGCCGCAGCCTCGAACGCTTCGCGCTGCGGATCGGGCTCGACGACGACCGCCGCTTCTCGTTGATCACCGCGGTCGGCGAGGCGGTCGCGAACGCGGTCGAGCACGCCTACCTCGGCCTGCCCGGACTGGTTCGCGTCCAGGCCAGCGCGAGCGGCGAGGCCTTGGTCGTCGTGATCGAGGACGAGGGGAAGTGGAAGCCGGCGCAGCGGCGCGACGAGCGCGGCCGCGGCCTTCCGTTGATGCGCGCGCTGGTCGACGGGGTCGAAATTCGCACGCACCAGACGCGGACCGAGGTCCGCCTGACGCTGGCCCTGCGCGAGGGCGCCGTCTCCGCCTGACGGCCGTACCCGCTCGCGCGGAAAATCCAAGTGTACGGGTATGACCTTTCCATGCTGGCCAGCGGCGTGGAGAAGAACCGTTTCCTGAGCAGCCTGACCCCCGCGACCCGGTCGCTGTTCGAGGCCCGTATGACCGCGCACGGGGGCGGGATCGGGGACGTGCTGCAGACCGCCGACTCGGCGATCGAGGCGGTCTGGTTCCCGCTCTCCGGGATCGTCTCGACCCTGCGGCAGCTGCAGGGCGACGCCAACGTCGAGGTCGACGCCGCGGGGGTCGAGGGGTTCCTGGGTCTGGAGCTCGTGCTCGGGGCGCGCCGCACCCCGGACACCTGGGTCGTCCAGTCGCCCGGCCGCTTCGCCCGGCTCGAGGCGCAGATCTTCGTCGATGCGCTCGAACGGGATGCCGACTTGCGCGATGCGGCCCGCCGCTACGCGGCCGCGATCCTCACCGTCCGCGGCCAGTGGATCGCCTGCAACGCCCGCCACACGATCGAGCAGCGCCTCGCGAAGTGGCTGCTCGCGACGCGCGACCGGGTCGGCAACGAAATCCAGATCACCCAGGACGTCGTGGCCATGATGCTCGGCGTCCGCCGCGCCAGCGTGGTAACCGTCCTCGGCCGCTTCGTCGACGAGGGCCTTGTCGCGCACGGCTATGCCCGCGTCCGCGTGATCGACGAGGACCGCCTGGCGGCTGTCTCCTGCCCTTGCTATTCCAAGGCAGCGCAAGCGCTGCGCAACGGTCTTGCCGCGTAGTCCTTGACGCCCCTTGTCGGGGAGTGATAGGATACGGCCCTATGCCCCTCGGCGGATAGCGGCATAACGAAACGAGCGAGGTCGCCTCACTCCGGTGGGTCGGTCCTTGCCTTTTTCGTGTTTACGTGGACGGCTACCCTCCCGAGCGCGCGCGTGAGCCCACGCAGGAAGACTCCCAGAACAGAATGGCGACGAAGACGACGGCGGACAAACCCAAGACGACGCGCAGCCGCAAGAAGGCCGAGGCCGCCCCGGCGGCGCCGAACGGCTCGGGTACCGCCGTCAAGCAAGAGAACATCGCGAGCGCGAGCTTCCACGTCCCCGAGGAAGCGTTCACCGTCGAGCTGCCCGAGGACCCCGGTGCGAAGCGCCAGCGTCACTCGTTCGCGAAGATCCAAGACGTCCTGCAGCTCCCCGACCTGATCGAGCTCCAGAAGGCCTCCTTCAAGTGGTTCATCAACGACGGCCTGAAGGAAGCGTTCGAGTCGATCTCGCCGATCAAAGACTTCACCGGCAACCTCGTGCTGGAGTTCGGCGAGCACTCGCTGGGCGAGCCGAAGTATTCCGTCGAGGAGTGCCGCGAGCGCGACATGACCTACAGCGCGCCGCTGCGCGTGCGCGTTCGCCTCATCACGGCCGAGTCCGGTGAGATCAAGGGTATCCCGGACCAGGAAATTTTCATGGGCGACTTCCCGCTTATGACCGACAAGGGCACGTTCATGATCAACGGCGCGGAGCGCGTGATCGTGAGCCAGCTCGTCCGTTCGCCCGGCGTGTACTTCCTTCAGGACGTCGACACGAACAACCGCCCCACGTACAACGCGACGATCATCCCGAACCGCGGCGCGTGGATCGAGTTCGAGACCGACAACGGAACGAAGAACGACGAGACCGAGGGGACGATCGGCGTCCGCATCGACAAGAACCGCAAGATCTACGCGACGACGTTCGTGCGCGCGCTCTCGCGCCCCGACCTCGGCTTCAGCTGGGAGGACGACGAGTCGATCCTCGCGCTGTTCGACCACTCGCCGCTGATCTCGAACTGCCTCGAAAAAGACAAGGACGTCAAGACCAAGGAAGACGCGCTCAAGGAGATCTACAAGAAGCTTCGCCCGGGTGAGCCCGAGAACGCGGAGAACGCGGAGAAGCTCCTCGAGTCGCTGTTCTTCGACGAGAAGCGCTACGACCTCGCCGGCGTCGGCCGCTACAAGCTGAGCGGCAAGCTGGAGAAGGAGTACGGCGCGGCGCGTCTGCGCATCCCGAACATCGAGAAGAAGGCGCTGACGCGCGAGGACATGATCGCGGTTCTGCGCCGCCTCATCAAGGTGCAGGGCAAGATCGTCAACAAGGACGACATCGACCACCTCGGCAACCGCCGCATCCGCAGCGTCGGCGAGCTGCTGCAGAACCAGTTCCGCGTCGGCTTGCTGCGCCTCGAGCGCGTCGTGCGCGAGCGCATGACCGTTCAGGACATCGAGACCGTCACGCCGCAGGCGCTGATCAACATCCGCCCGGTGGTCGCGGCGATCAAGGAGTTCTTCGGCTCCTCGCAGCTCTCGCAGTTCATGGACCAGACCAACGCGCTCGCCGAGCTGACGCACAAGCGGCGTCTCTCGGCGCTCGGGCCGGGCGGTCTGTCGCGTGAGCGCGCGGGCTTCGAAGTCCGCGACGTCCACCACTCGCACTACGGCCGCATCTGCCCGATCGAGACGCCGGAAGGCCCGAACATCGGTCTGATCGGCTCGCTCGCGACGTTCGCGCGCGTCAAC
>JAFAMK010000118.1 GCA_019233415.1 Vulcanimicrobiota bacterium | reverse complement strand
TGGGTTCCGCGGCGGAGGCGGCGCTGACCGCGTTCGTCGCCGGCGGTTCCGGCGCGCTCGACCTCGCCGGAAAGACGACGTTCGCCGAGTTCGCGGGGCTCGTGGCGCGCGCCGACGCGCTGATCGTCGGCAACAGCGCGGGGATTCACGTCGCCTCCGCGACGGGCACGCCGGTCGTGACGATCTTCCCGCCGACCATCGCGCCGGTGCGCTTCGCGCCGTGGCAGACGCCGAGCGTCGTCCTGGGCGACCACGCGGTGGCGTGCGCGGGGTGCCGCGCGCGCGTCTGTCCGCAGGAACGTCAGTATTGCACCGCCGGCGTCACGACGGACGACGTTCTCGCAGCGCTGGCGCAGCTCGGCGCACTGCGCACGCCGGTGCCGGCGTGAACGTCTTGATCTGGCACGTCCACGGCTCGTGGATGACGGCCTTCGTGCACGGCGCGCACACGTACTACGTCCCGCTCGTCGAGGGGCGCGGCCCGGAGGGGCGGGGACGGGCGCAAACGTGGCAGTGGCCGGCCAGCGCGATCGAGATCGAGGAAGCGCAGGCGTGCGAGACGCACTTCGACGTCGTCGTCTTCCAGCGGCCGCAGGAGCTGGCGCTCGCGCCGCGCTGGCTCGGCGACCGGCTTCCCGGCCGCGACCTTCCGGCGATCTACGTGGAGCACAACGCGCCGCGCGGCAACGTGCCGGACTCGCCGCATCCCCTCGCCGACCGCGACGACTTCACGCTGGTCCACGTCACACACTTCAACGCGCTCTTCTGGGGCAGCGGACGGACGCGGACGCGCGTGATCGAGCACGGCATCCCCGATCCGGGTTACCGCTACGGCGGAAGCCTGCGCCGCACCGCGGTGGTCATCAACGAGCCACGGCGCCGGTGGCGCGTCAGCGGCACCGATCTGCTGCCGCACTTCGCGTCGAGCGCGCCGATCGATCTCTTCGGGATCGGCGCCGGAGCGTTCGGCGGAATCGAAAACTTGCCGCAGGACCGCCTTCATGCGGAGCTTGCGGAGCGCCGCGTCTACCTTCATCCCTTCCGGTGGACCTCGCTCGGCCTCTCGCTCATCGAAGCGATGCAGCTGGGGATGCCGGTCGTCGCGCTCGCGACGACCGAGGCGCCGAGCGCCATCCCGCCGCGCGCGGGCGCGGTCTCGACCGACGTGCGCGCGCTCAACGACGCGCTGCGTGCGTTTCACGACGATCCCGCCGCCGCGCGCGAGGCGGGTGCGTGCGGCCGCGAGTACGCGCGCGCACGGTACGGGCTCGCGCGCTTCCACCGCGATTGGGACGCGCTCCTCGCCGAGGTGACCGCATGAACATCGGCATGGTCTCCGAACATGCCAGCCCGCTCGCCGTTCTCGGCGGTGCCGATGCCGGCGGCCAGAACGTGCACGTCGCCGAGCTGTCGAACACGCTCGCGGCGATGGGCCACCGGGTGACCGTCTACACGCGCCGCGACGCGCGCCGGCTGCCCGAGCGCGTCGTGATGCCCGGCGGCGCCATGGTCGTGCACGTCGACGCCGGGCCGCCCGAGACGGTGCCGAAGGACGGGCTCTTCGCGCACATGGACGAGTTCGCGCACAACCTGCGCCGGCATCTCGTGCGCGCTCGGCACGACGTCGTGCACGCGCACTTCTGGATGTCCGGGTACGCGACGCTGCTGGCGGTGCGGCGCCTCGGCGTGCCCGTCGTGCAGACCTTTCACGCGCTGGGAAGCGAGAAGCGGCGCTTTCAGGGCGAGCAGGACACGAGCCCCGCCGAGCGGCTCGCGGTCGAGCTGCGCGTCATGCGCGCGGCCGACTTCGTGATCGCGACCTCGACGAGCGAGCTGTTCGAGCTCGTCCGGCTCGGCGCGGAGTCGTCCCGCGTGCGCGTCGTCCCGTGCGGCGTCGACCTCGGCTTCTTCGACGCGGCGCCGAGCGCGTACGACGTCGCGCGCCGTTTGCCGTACCGGATCGTGACGCTGAGCCGGCTCGTCGAGCGCAAGGGGATCGCGGACGTCGTCGCCGCACTCCGCGGGCTGCGCGACACGGAGCTGCTGATCGGCGGCGGCGGCGGGGACACCGGCGCCGAGGAGCGGCGGCTCGCGCAGATCGCGCGCGACGAAGGCGTCGCGGCGCGCGTCCACTTCGCCGGCGCGGTGCCGCGCGAGCGCGTTCCGGCGTTCCTGCGCTCGGCCGACGTCGTCGTCTGCACGCCGTGGTACGAGCCGTTCGGGATCGTCCCGCTCGAAGCGATGGCCTGCGCGGTGCCGGTCGTCGCGTCGTCGGTCGGCGGGCTCAACGACACGGTCGTCGACGGCGTGACGGGGTACCACGTCGCGCCGCGCTCGCCGGGACAAACGGCCTACGCGGTTCGCGCGCTGCTCGAGAGCGCCAAGCTGCGCTCGAACTTCGGTCAGCGCGGCCGCCGGCGCGTCCAGGCGCGCTACACGTGGCGGCGCATCGCGCAAGCGACGCTCGACGTCTATTCCGGCCTCACGGCCGCGTGCCGGCCGGCGTCGGTTCACCGCACGGCGTGACGGTACTGATGCTCCGAGCCCTCGGGCTCGGCGACTTCCTCACCGCGGTGCCGGTCTATCGCGCGTTCGCGCGCGTCTTTCGCGGCGAGCGCGTCGTCGTCGCGGCGCCGCGCCACCTCGACGGGCTCGCGCAGCTCGTCGGCGGGATCGAGCTCGCCGACGCGCATCCGCTGACGCCGCTGAGCGGCGCGCTCGATGGCGCGGACGTGGCCGTGAACCTGCACGGCTGTGGGCCACAGAGTCACCGCATCGTGCTCGCGGCGCATCCGCGCCGCTTCTTGGCGTTTCGGCATGCGGCGGTTCCCGAGAGCGATGGCGGCCCCGCGCACGACGAGGACGAGCACGAAGTCGCGCGGTGGTGCCGCCTCGCGCGGCACTACGGCATCGACGCCGACCCGGACGACCTCGACTTGTCGCTCCCGCCGATCAGCGTGCCCACGCGGCTGCGCGGCGCGACGATCGTTCACGTCGGGGCCGGCGCGCCGGCGCGCTGCTGGCCGGTCGCGCGGTGGAGCGTCGTCGTGCGCGCGCTGCTGGCGGCGGGCGAACGCGTCGTCGTGACCAGCGGGAGCGACGAGGCCGCACTTGCGTACGACCTGGCCGCGCGGTCGCAGCTGCCGGTGACGCACGTGCTCGCGGGACGAACGACGCTGCGCGAGCTCGCCGCACTCGTCGCCTGGTCGCGCCGCGTCCTCTGCACGGACACGGGCATGGCGCACCTCGCGACGGCCTACCGCATTCCGTCCGTGGTGCTATTCGGTCCCACCGCGCCGAGCCGCTGGGGGCCACCGCGCGGACGGCCCTGGCACCGCGTGCTCTGGGCCGGCCGGACCGGCGACCCGCACGGGCGCAACGTCGATCCCGGCTTGCTCGAAATCACGCCGGAGCGCGTTCTGGCGGCCGTGTACGAATGAGCGCGTTCACGGCCACGACGGCTCCGTGGCGGGACAGACGACGAGCTCGCGCACCTCGCAGCCCGGCGGCCGCGTCAGCGCGAAGAGCACCGCTTCCGCGACCTCGTCGGGCGAGTTGAGCTGCGCGTCCGCGGCGGGCCGGTACTGATCGGCGCGCCCGTCGAAGAAGTGCGTCCGCATCCCGCCGGGGATCAGCAGCGTGACGCCGACGCGGCCGGTGAGCTCGGCGGCGAGCGCGCGCGTGAAGCCGACGACGCCGAACTTGCTCGCGCAGTACGCCGTCGCGTCGCTGAACGCGCGCAGACCCAACGTCGACGCGACGGTGACGATGCGCCCGGGGGACCGCACGAGGTGCGGCAGCGCCGCGCGCACGAGCGCCGCGGTACCGAGCAGGTTGACCGCGACGACGCGCTCCCACGCCTCGGCGGGCACGTCCTCGAGCGTGCCGCAGGCGTCGATCGCCGCGCACGTGACGACGGCGCCGATCCCGCCGTGGCGCGCGACGACCTCGGCGACGGCGCGCTCGACCTCGCGCGTTCGGCTCACGTCGACGACGTGCGACTCGCACGTGCCGTCGCCCGCGACGCGGTCGAACAGAATCGGCTCGAACCCGGCTGCGGCGCCTGCGGCGGCGATCGCGGCACCGAGCCCCGAGGCGCCGCCGCTGATGACGAGCGGAGATCCTGTCGGACGCATGCGCGCTTCGCGCGCGTCGGCACTGGTGAGGCTCATGGAAAGCGTGTACCGCAAGCGCGGCGATTCATCGCTGGCAACTGCTCGCTTCGTGGGAACAACGGAAGATGCACCGCAGCGCCGTCGTCGTCGGCAATCTCCGCTCGCGCAACGTTCCGTCGGTCCTCGACCGGGTCGTAGCGCGCCTACCCGAACGGGGCGTCGCCGTCGAGGCGTTGTGCCCGGTCGAAAGCGCAGGGGAGCTGCACGCGCAGGTCGGGCGCGCCATCG
>JAFAMK010000438.1 GCA_019233415.1 Vulcanimicrobiota bacterium | reverse complement strand
ACGTACGTCCCCATCGCCGAGCACAACACGCCCACGAACAGCGCCGCAATGAACGCACGCTGCATGAAGTCGTACTGAAACGGCGCCAGAATCCCGTCCATGCTCAGCGGTGGTGTCCGTGCGTGTGGGTGTGTTCGCGGATGCCGGCGTAGGCGCCGGATTCCAGGACGTCGGCCGGTTTGCCGTCGGCGAGGACCTTGCGGTCGACGACGATCAGGCGGTCGAACCACTCGGGCGCGCGGTCGAGGTCGTGCGTCGTCATCAGCACCGGCAGCCCGTCCGCGACCAGCCCGCGGACGAGGCGCAGCAGCGACTCTTCCGTCGCCGCATCGACGCCCGTCGTCGGCTCGTCGAGGAGCAGCAGCAGCGGCTCCTGCGCGACCGCGCGCGCGATGAACGTGCGCTGCTGCTGACCGCCGGAGAGCGCGCTGATGTGGCGGTCGGCGAGCACGCCGAGGTCGAGCGCCTCGATCGCCCGCGCGACGGCGCTGCGGTCGTGCGCCGAAAACGGTGTGAACGGCCCGACGCGCGGATAGCGTCCCATCGCGACGACGTCGCGCACGCTGACGGGGAACTGCCAGTCGACGTCCTCGACCTGCGGCACATAGCCGATCGTCCCCGGGGGCAGTGCCCGCGGCGGCCGCCCCTGCACGCGCACGACCCCGTCCGACGGCTTCACGAGACCCGCGACCGCCTTGAGCAGCGTCGACTTCCCCGACCCGTTGGGGCCGACGATTCCGAGCGCCGTCCCGCGCGGCAGCGTGAAGTCGACGCCCTGGAGCGCCTCGACACCGTTGTCGTAGCGCACGCGCAGCCCGTGAACCTCGACGGCGTTGGCTGCGGTCATCGCAGCGCGCGGACGATCGTCGCCGTGTCGGTGTCGATCATCCCGACGTACGTGCCGACGGCCGGGTCGACGCCGAGCGAATCGTCGTAGAGGAACGCGACCTTCAGACCGCCGGCGCTCGCGGCAAGCGTGCGCGCGAGCTTGTCGTTGTACTCGTGCTCGGCGAAGACGGCCCGCACGTGACGCGACCGCGCGACCTGCACGAGCGCGGCGACGTGTTCGGGATTCGGCTCGGCGCCCGCGACCGGCTCGATCGCGCCGACGACGGTCAGCCCGAAGCGCCGCGCGTAGTAGTCGAACGCGTCGTGGAAGACGATCATCGTGCGCCGCGCCGGGGGGATCGTCGCGATGCGGCGCTGCGTGCGTTCCGCCAGCGCCGCCAACTCGACGTCGTACGCTTTTGCCGTCGCGCGATAGGTGGCAGCGTGATCTGGATCGGCCGCGACCGCGGCGTCGCGCACTTTCGCCGCGTACGTGCGCGCAAAGACGGGATCCATCCAAAGGTGCGGGTTCCCGGCGCGAACCGGGAGCCCGTCGGTGCCGACGACGATGCGCAGGTGCGGGTTCCCGGCGTTGCGGATCGTCGCATCGAGCCAGCCCTCGAGCCCGCCGCCGTTTTCGAGCAGAATGTCGGCGTTGCGCAACGAGGCGATCGCGTCGGGCGTCGGCTGGAAGTCCTCGGGCGAGACGCCGACGGGAACGAGCGAGCTGACCGCGACGCCGGTCGCGCCCTGCGCGATCGACGCCAGGGTCGAGGTCGTGGCGACGATCCGCAGCCCTCCCGCCGGCCGGGCAGACGGCGCGTTGGAGCACGCGACCAGCAGCAGCGCCGCGAGCGCCGCCGCCGAGCGGGAGAAGGGCATCGCCGTCTCTCTCGCCGCAACGCCAACGTGTCCCTTTGACAGCGAGGTCCGGACCCTGCTAGAATCGCGGACGGCCCGTGGGGGTGTAGCTCAGTTGGTAGAGCACTTGCTTCGCATGTAAGGGGTCAGGAGTTCGAGTCTCCTCACCTCCACCACGACAAAAAGCCCGCCGTCTCATCAAGACAGGCGGGCTTTTCGTCCTTCGACAAGCTCAGGATGACGGGGGCTAGCAGTCGTGCGTTGGGAGGACGGTCGTCGTTGGGCAGATGTTCGGGAAGGTCACTTGGAGCGGTTCGTGGCCGCTCGGGGACGACGGCTCCTCGCGCAGGTCGAGGTCGTCGAAGCGATGATCGTTCGGCATGAGAATTCACCCTTCTGTGCGACACCCGTGTCGCACGAAAGGAAGTTTCTCCGGCACGGTCAGGATTCCAACCGTGGTGCCGCTCACGAGTTCGGCGTGAGGACGACCGTGTGGGCGACCAGGGTCGCGTCGTAGGCGGTGTGGGCGAGATCGGCGCCGAGGGTGGCGATTCCGAGGACGACGACGGCAGCCAGCAAACGGATCACGGGCGGTTCTCCTTTCAACTATTTTTCTAAGTGATCGACGAGCTCAGCGTACCACCGCCTCCGCCGCATGTCAACTAAAAGAATAGTTAGAAGGCTGCGGCCGCTTCGGCAAAGGCGCAGAAGGCCGCGACGGCCCGGAGCTGGTCGACCGTCGAGCAGCGGGCTTCGAGCAGGCGGGGCGAGCAGACCAGGACCGCGAGGGCCCGGCCGCGCGAGACCGCGACGTTGAAGCGGTTCTCGTCGAACAGGAACTCCGCGCCGCGCGGGGCGTCGTCGGTGCTCGAGGTCGCCAGCGAATAGATCACCGCGGCCGCCTCCTGGCCCTGGAACTTGTCGACGGTCCCGACCCGAACGCCCGCGCCGAAGCGCTCGCGCAAGCGGCGCTTGAGGAGCCGGACCTGGGCGTTGTAGGGCGCGACGACGAGGACGTCGTGGAGCGCGAACGGGCGCGTCATCCCGTGCCGGTCGGTGAACGTCCCGCCGAGCAGCTCCGCGACGAGCGCTTCGACCGCGGCGGCTTCCTCTTCCGACGCCTGGGCGTTGGCCTCGTGCGCGACCGGGACGTAACGTAGCCCCGCGCCGGCGAACCCGGGCGCATCGATTCGTTGCGCGGCGCACGACGTGGCAGCCTGAAGACGACCGCCGTAGACCATCGTCGAGATGAAGTCGCACACCGCCGGGTGCATGCGGAAGGTGCGGTCGAGGAAGACGCCGCGGTCTGCGGCGATCGTGCGGTGCTCGTCGCGCGCATCGTCGGCGAGCAGGTGCTCGAGCACCGACGCACCGGCGCCGTCCGGATGCGTGCCGAGCGAGACGTGCGCGAGCTGCAGCGGGTCGCCGAGCAGGATCACGTTCGCGGCGCTGGTCGCCATCGCGAGCGCGTCGGCGAGCGCGACCTGACCGGCCTCGTCGATCACGAGGTAGTCGACCGGTGCGACGTCGTCGCGCGCGAACAGCCACGCCGTTCCGGCGACGAGATCGTATTCGGTGAACGCGGCGTTCTTGTCGGCGTTCTCGACGAACGCGACTTCGCGCGCGGAGACGAAGCGCGTCTCGTCGTTGCTGCCGTCGCACTTCTTCACGCCGCGGAACGTCTCGCCGCGTTCCGCGACCGCGGCTTCGACCGCGTGCAGCAGATTGTTGATCGCATTATGGCTGGTCGAGGTGACGCCGATGCGCTTGCCGCCGGCGAGCAGTTCGGCGATCACGTGCGCGCCGAGGTACGTCTTCCCGCTGCCGGGCGGGCCTTGCACGACGAGCGCGCTGTGGTCGAGCCGGCGCGCGAGATCGGCGACGTCGGCAGGGTCGATCGCCTGCGCGCCGGGGCGAATCTCCGGCTGAATACGTGCGCCCTCAGGCACGCCGGTGATGCGGGGGCGCGCGCGGCGGAGAATCTCCCACGCGGCGCCGTAGCGGTCGCCGGCCGTGCCGTCGAGGACGGCTTCGGCGAGCCGGCGCAGCGCGTTCTTCTGCTCGTTGCGCGGAAGCGGATCGCCCGGGATCAGCGCTCGCGCGTGCGGCGCATGCGGTGCGCGCTTGATTCGCACGACCAGCGCGTCGTCGTCGACCTCGACCAGTTCGCCGTGCAGCGGCCGGCGCGCGTGCGGGTCGTGCGGCTTGGCTTTTCCGAGCTTGTGCTGCTGCGGCGGGAAGCGGTACGTGTAGACTTGATTCTTGTCGCGCGCGCTTTGGAAGTACGGCTCGATCTCCTCGGCGAGTTCGAGCCCGCCGATCGCCTCGGCATCGTCGTCGATGAAGTTGCCGTCGTGCTCGTAGCGGTCGAAGAGGGCCCACCACACCGGCTTGTCTTCGCGCCGGTGGTATGCCAGCAGGTGCGCGAGCAGCGCGCGCGGCGAGTCGAACGCGGCACCGTCGAGGAGTGCGCGCTGCAGCGCGTCGCGCTCGGCGTCCGCCTTGATCTCGTCTTCGCTGCGCGCGCGCGGATCGCGCTGCGCGCGGAACGGAAGCGCCTGCCGGTGCTGCGCCTGCGCCTCTTCGCGCAGCCGCAGCAGCCACTCGTGCAGCCGGCGCGTCGAAACGCAGTCTTCCTCGTTGTAGGTGATGATATCGGCACGGCGCACGAGGTCGCGGTCGAGCAGATACTCTTCGAACGCGACGATCGACTGGTCGCCCTTGCGCACGTCGGCTTCGCGCGCGAAGTCGTAGAAGACTTCGAGCTTCTTGATCGA
Organism: Vulcanimicrobiota bacterium; assembly: GCA_019233415.1. Taxonomy (GTDB): domain Bacteria; phylum Vulcanimicrobiota; class Vulcanimicrobiia; order Vulcanimicrobiales; family Vulcanimicrobiaceae; genus Vulcanimicrobium. Next base: position 2,649 of record JAFAMK010000438.1, on the reverse strand, counting down.
GTAGCCGTCCTGCGACTGCGCGAGCGCCGCGCGCACCACCGCGTACAAGTCGACCAGCACCTCGCCGCGCAGCAGGTCGTCGACCTCGTCCTCGCGCGTTCCGTGCCGCATCGCGAGCCGGCGCAGCGCCGACTTCTCGTACGCCGCGTAGTGATAGACGTGCGCGTGCGGGTGCGCGCGGCGGTGCGCGACGAGCCCGTCGACGAACTTCTCGAACGCGCGGCGCTCCTCGTCGCGCGTCTCGCCCCAGTAGCTGCGATACTGCTCGTCGGCATCGTCGGGTACGAACGCGCCGAACAGGTATTCCAGTCCCTTCCCCGCTTCGTACAGCGGATCGCCTTCCATGTCGAAGTAGACGTCGCCGTCGGCCGGCGGCGGAAGCGCTTCGAAGCCATGCAGCTCGCGCGGCGGGAGCAGTTCGTAGTGGTGGTGTCCGGTCGTGCGGCGGTGCAATTGCAGCGACGCCTGGCGGCGCAGGTTCGTGAACGTCTGCGCGGCCATGCGCGGCGGCTTCGCCGTGTCGGCGGCGGTCGCGAGAGCCGCCAGCGTCGGAACTCCCGCGGCGACGAGCCGCTTCGCCTGATCGCGCCGCATCCCAGCCACCAGCGAGAGATGGTCCACGCGCCGGCGCGCCTCGGCGCAGCGCCGCGCCCAGCCGCACGCCGCACACGCCGAGACGCGTTCCGGAATCGCGTCGGGGTCGAGCCCGTCGAACGCGGCGACGAACCGCCGCTGCGCGGCGCGCACGTACGCGACGTAGCGGCGCGGATCGTACGCCGTCTCGGTACCGTCGCCGAATAGCGCGCGCACGCTGCGCGGCAGCGCGCCTTGCACCGACGCGACAAGTTCCGCGTACGTGCACAACTGCACGAGAAACTGCGGCTTCTCGTGGATCGCGAGCTTCGTATCGGCAACGTCGTACGACCACGCGCCGAGCGCGCTCGGCTCCTCGACGCGCAGCAAGAAATCGGCGCGCCCGGTCCACACGCCGTCGAGAAACGCGGCCTGATAGACTGCTGGTTTACCAGCCACCATCGCGGCGCGCGTCTCGGCGACCGCGTCGAGCAGACGGCGCGGGTCGCCCTTGTCGTCGGCGACGCGCACGACCGCGACGCCGCCAGCTTCGAGCCGTTCGAGAACCTGCCGCTCGTGTTCGCGCCCCTTGCGCGCGACGATGGCGAGCGCGGGATCGTCGTCGAGCGCTACCTCGCCCGTCGCGAGCGCGCGCCGGTTCAGCGCGACGCGGTGCGGGCAGGCCAGGTAGTCGTTCAGGTCGGAGGCCGCGAAGACGACCCGGCCGTCAACGAGGCGCACGTTTCACCACCGCGGTTCCATACGACGACCGTAGGGTAAGATCGTGCCAGACGGGTGGCAGTTTCAGCCGGCGCCGTTCTCGAGCGCGATGAGGTAGCGCATCACCTGCGCGGTGAACGGTTCCCATTGGAGCAACGGAAGCTTCGTGCGAGAGAGCGCTGCCGAGCGTAGCTCGAAGATTCCGCCCTGTTGGCGCGCCGCCCCGACCTCTTCCGTTCGCGCACCCATCTCGCCTAGGCTCTCGAGTTCGGTGCCGAGGCGCGCCTCCTCCGGGCGATCGGCATAGCTGCTAGCAAGCTCGCGGTAGTGAAGCGAACTGAGCAGATCGTAGCCTTGCGTCATGAACCACAACCATCGCTCACGCGTCGGTCCGACGGGGTGACGGTCGGTCATGTTCTCGTCGGTCCACACTTTCGTGATGACCTGCTTGTTGGGGTCGTGGTCGCCCAGTTGCGCCGACACGAGCGCAAGTGCGACGAAATCGCGCGGCGTCTTGCGGAACCAATCCTGCTCGTTCTTCGGCAGCATCTTGAACAGCGTCGCGAAATCGGTGCGCGCCAGCAGGACGCGATCGGTGATCTGCTTCGGGTAGAACACCGCGGTCTCGCCCGCCTCCATGTATGCTGCGACGAGTCCCAGCAAACTATGCAGCTCCGGGCTCCCGGGCGCGAGCTGTGGCGGAAGCGTTGCCGTCACCGCGGCGACGTTCTCGCGCAAGTTCCCCATCGCAGCGACCGTCGCACTGAACGCCGCTGGCAGTTCCTCGCCGCCGGCTTGCCGCCGGCCGAGCTGCTGGACTTTGCCGAGCGTGATTCCGGCCGTGACCTGCGGACCGGCCTTGAGCTCCTCGTCGTTCGGCCAGATTGCGAATTTGCGATCGTCGCGGTTGCCGGTTACCTGATCGAACATGAGCGCAGCGCCCTCGCGGTTCGCAGCCGCGCGCAAGAGCCGCGCGCCGAGCAACGTCATGCCGACCATGCGCTCGTAGAGCGTATCGCGACCAAGGGCGGAGGCCTCGACCGGCGGATGCACGATGAACTCGAGCTCCGCCTTTCCGCCCGCGGCTTCGTCAGCCTCGACTTTGAAGCCGTCCCCGCCGTACACGAGCTCCTTCTTTGCCAAGGGGCGCGGTAGTGGCGGTGTTCCGCGCGCGCCGGAGAGGCGCCACACTTCGATCGGGGTGCGGTCGGCGACGAGCCAGCCCGTCTCAAACTCGTAGCCGACGGCACGTTGCACGACCTCGCCCGGCGGGACCACCAAACGAGAGAGCCGATGTGGCAGCGCGACCGGAGACGCGGCGCGTGCCGCCTGCCCGACGCGCACATCGGCGCGCAG
>JAFAMK010000357.1 GCA_019233415.1 Vulcanimicrobiota bacterium | reverse complement strand
GGCCTCCAACTTATCGTCTTGCCCTTAGGGGTGTGAGAGGTCTGTATGAAAAAGGCCAAACTTTTCGCCTTTGCGGCGATCTCTGCGTTGCTGACCGCGTGCGGTGGCGGCGGTCAAACGGTTCCGGCAAGCAATCCTCAACTGCAGCAACAAGCGCCGAGCGACGAGTTCCGAACGATCTCGCTGTTCCGCGCGCAAAACGTCGTCACCGGCGACACGGTGCGCATCTTCCCGACGACCGACGCGGTGCAGGCGTACCGCCTCGCGCACGCCGGCGAGCGCACCACCCAAGCAGTGAACAACCTGCTCTACGGCGGCGGCCCGATCCAAACGGCCCCGCAACTCTACGTCGTGTTCTGGGGCTCGGCGTGGAATGGCGCCGGCGATCCGAAGGGCGTCGCGGCGCGCATCAAGGCGTTCGATGCAGTCATGGGCGGCAGCCGCTGGCTCAACAGCGTGACGCAGTACACGCAGAGCGGCGGGCAGCACGTCGGCAACGCGGCCGGCAGCTTCATCGGCTCGTACGTCGACACGACGAGCTCGCCGCCGAGCCGTCCGTCGCAGTCGCAGCTCGCCGCCGAGGCGGCGCGCGCGGCGGCGCACTTCGGCAACTCGTCGATCAACGCCAGTTACGTCGTCGCGCTCCCGCACGGCATCCGGCCGTCCGGATTCGGGACGCAGTACTGCGCGTACCACTCGACGACGAACGCAGGCGTCCCGTGGACGAACCTGCCGTATCTGCCGGACGTCGGCGCCTCGTGCGGCGCGGGCTCCGTCAACAACCCCGGCACGCTCGACGGCGTCTCGATCGTCGGCGGCCACGAACAGGGTGAGACCGAGACCGATCCCGACGCGGCTAGCGGATGGATCGACATCAACAACGAGGAGAACGGCGACAAGTGCGCCTGGACGAACCTCGAGAACAACCCGAACGCCGGCGGCTTCCCGACCCAGCCGCTGTGGAGCAACGCCTCGAGCAGTTGCGTGCAGTCCTTCTAGAGGAAGTCTAGGACCACTAGACGGCGGTGGCGGAAGCTGCCGCCGTCTCGTGCGGCCCGCCCCAGAGTGGGCCCGCCGCTTCGACGAGCCGGCGGCGGTGCTGCGCACCGAGTTCACCCGCGCGCACGGCGAGCGCGTCGTCGAGGCCGCGCGCGGCGCCGGCGATCAGCTCGTACGCGATGTGAATCTGGTCGGTGACGATCGGGGCGGCGCGGTCGATCGCGTGGAATGCGGCGCGCAACTGCGCGACGGCGGCGTCGCGCGGCTCGGTACGCGCGGCGATGCGCGCGCGAGAGAGCCGGTCGAGGTAGAACGAGGGGTCGTTGACCGGGATCGACGGGATGCGCTGCGCGAGCGCGACCGCGGCGCGCAGCTCGCGCGGCGTGTTCGCGGCGAGATACACGTCGGTGAGGATCGAGAGCGTCACGGTCCCGCACATCGCCATGTTGAAGATCCACGGCGAGCGCAGCAGCGCCGCCGATTCGCCCAGCGCCTCGTCGACCGCGCCCGAGACGAGGTGCGTGTGGACGACCGCACTCTGACAACACCATTCGAGCATCCCGAGCGGGAGCGGCGAGAGCGCGTGGCGGCGGCGAATTCCGGCGACGAGCCGCAGCCCCTCGCGCGCGTGCGCGAGCGCGTCGTCGAGCCGGTTCACCGCGTAGTGGACCGCGCCGATTCCGTAATGTGCTTCGGCCTCCATCTCCGGGCCGGCGAGGATCGACGCGTCGAGCTGGAGCTCCGCCCAGCGGTAGCAGTCCTCGAAGCGGAACTGCCGGCGCGTGGTGTCGGCGGCGCGCCGCGCGAGCGCCGCCGCGATCCGCCACTCTCGCGCGTCGACCGCGCGTTCGTACGCGTCGACGACGCACGCCATCGCGTCCTCGTAGCGTCCGTCGCCGTGCAGCAGGCGCGAGACGATCGTCGCGGTCAGCAGCTCCGCGTGCAGGTCGCCCGACGCGCGCGCCTCGTCGACCGCCTGCCGCGCCGCCGACCACGCCGCGCTAGTGTGGTAGAGGCGCGAGAGGCCGTACGCCATCGTCACGAGGGCGCCGGCGCGCTGGGCGCCGTCCGCCCGCGCGTCGCTATACTGCAGCACGCCGTCGAGCGCGCGAACCGACGCGGCGAAGTCGCCGTACTCGTAGAGCGCGTTGCCGCGCGCGAGGTGCAGCTCGCGCAGCAGCGCGGTCGCCGCGGCCGAGGTCGCGGTCCGTTCGAGCAGCGCGATCCCCGCGTCGTACGCGTCGAGCGCGTTCCGCCACGCGGCGAACGCGACGTAGTCGCGGCCGGCGTCGAGGTACGCGCGCGCCGCCTCGCGCTCGCGGCCCAGCGCGACGAAGTGCGCGGCGCGGCGCAGCTTCGCGCTCGGGTGCTCGTGAAGCGCAAGACGCTCGGTGATCCGCGCGATCGTCTGGCGGCGCCGGCCCGGCGCGAGCGCGCTCAACGCGACGTCGGCGAAGACCGGGTAGGTGAACCGCGCCGGCTGCTCGTCGTGCACGATCTCGAGCGCCGTCAGCCGGTCGCGCGCGTCGCAGACGCGTTCGAGGCTGAAGTCGAGCAGCGCGACCAGATCGTCGTCGTCGAGCTGCGGTTCGAGCGCGAGCAGTTCCGCGACGCGCTGCGCGTCGTCGCCCGCCGCGCGAAGTTGTTCGGCGAAGCGCCGCTCGACCGAGCGCGGCAGGCGCCGCTCGCTGGCCGGGAGCGCGCCGCTCGCGTCGCGCTCGGCGAGACGCCCGAGTTCCGCCTTGAGCAGCAGCGGGTGCCCGCAGCAGCGCTGCCAGACCGCCTCGCCGACCTGCACGATCTCGTCGGCCGGGAAGCGGCGCGCGAGCCCGAGCGCGACCTCGTCGCGCGTGAGCGGACCGAGCAGTAGTTCGCGCGCGCCGGGGAAGCGGCTGCGCGCGCTCGCCAGCGTCTCGGGGCGCGCGCAGACGATCACGCGCGCCGCGGCGCGCGACGGTTCACCGCTCGGCGCGTCGAGCGTCGCAATGTCGTCGGCCGCCGCGGCGCGCAGCGCTTCCGCGACCAGCGCGTGCTTGCCGATTCCCGCGATCCCCGCGACGATGAGCGCAGGCGGCCGCGCAGGATCGTCGAGCCACGCGCGCAGCCGGAGCAGTTCGTGCGCGCGCCCGACGAAGCCGAGTTCGCCCTCGGGCGCCACCGGCGCGCGCATCCCGACGCGCGCCGCCAGCTCCGCGCTCGGCGCGCTCCCGATCTCCGCCAGGGCGAGCGCATAGCGGCGGTAGACGCGCTGCGCCTCGCGGGTGCGGCCACGGCGCAGCGCGTCCTCGATCAGCGCGACGTACGCGTCGTTGCAGAACGGGTCGAGCAGCAGAATGCGCTCGGCGAGCGCGGGCGTCCCGCGCAGCACCAGCTCCGCGCGCAGCAGGTCCTCGAAGCGCGCGGCGAGGCGGTCGCGCACGTCGTTGGCCCACGGCGTGTAGTCACCGGGCACGAACTCGCCACGGTAGAGCGCGAGCGCGCGGGCCCGCTCGGACGCCTCGTCGGCGGCGCAGCACTCGAACTCGCGCGCGTCGACGGTCGCCGGCGCGGTCCAGCGCACGTCCTCGCGCGCCGCCGCGACGACCGCGTCCGGCTCGACGCCCGCATCCTTGAAGGTCTTGCGAATCTGCGAGAGCGCGGTCTTGAGGTTGTTGCGCGCGCTGGTCGGTTCTGCGTCGGGCCAGAACTCGAGCGTGAGCACGTCGCGGCGCAGCCGCTCGCCGCGGCGCAGCGCGAGATAAGCGAGCAGCGAGCGCGCCTTCGCCGTCGGCGGCGGCCGCACGGGGATTCCGTCGGCGCTGATCTCGTAGCCGCCGAGCAGCCGCAGGCGCACGAGCGGGCTCGACACGCTGCGGAGCCGTGCGGCGTTTACGGGCGATTTACGGTCGGCTGATATCACATGCGGAACGCGCGGAGCAGGTGTGCTGCGCGTCCCACGTTCGTGGAGGATCGATCCGTATGCGCGCAGGGGCTCACGCCATTGCCCTCGCTTCGTCGTGCTTCCTCTTCCTGGCCGGGTGCGGGGGAGGCGGAGGAAGCAGCGTGCCGACACCGAGCGGTGCAAGCACCGCGACGAACACGTCGGCGACGACACCCGCACCGACACCGACGCCGGTGCCCCCGCTCTACCCGCGCGCCGCGGGTGACACCTTCGCCTACTCCGGGCAGCTCCAGCAAGCGTTCCAGAGCTTTCCTGAGATCGTCGCGCCGGGGACGCCCTCGCCCGAGCCGGTCGCGACGACCACCGTGAACGTCGCGCAGACGGTCACCGTCTCGACGAACCAGACGTACAACGGAACGAGCGGCCTCGTCGGACTGCACGTCGCGGAGACCGACACGCAGACCAGCGGCCTGAAGACGACGACCTCGACGACCGACACGTACGAATCGCTCGTGCAGGTCGGTGCGCTGACGCAGCTGCTGAGCTATGGCGCGCAGTTCGCCGACGAAGCCGGCGACACGACCTCGACGCTGTACGCGCCGCCGCTCGTGCTCGACCAGATTCCGCAGACGCCGGGTGCGTCGTGGAGCAACGGTCCGTCGGCGACGGTCGACGAGGCCGTCGCGGGCGACGCGACCGGGTCGCCGATCACCGTCGTGCGCACGACGAACGCCGACGGCTCGTACACCGAGAAGACGACGTACCCGCCGAACTTCGCCGCGCCGGGCATCACCGGCGTCGGGCAAATTCAAGAGAACACCGACGGCAGCGGGACGTTCTCGTTCGTTGCCAACGGCAGCACGATCTCGATCACCTACAGCCCGCCGGAGCCGCAGCCGTCCGGGCCGCCGCTGATCACGGTGAACGAGTACGCGGGAACCGACACGACGGTCAAGCCGTCGTCGACGTTCCAGATTCCGACCTGGTTCGGCAACGCGCCGGCGCTCTACGGCGAGACCGATCAGGATCAAGGCGTCGTGACGATCCCCGCGTCGTGCAACCTCCAGAAGGCGTTCCCGGGCCACGCAACGGCGCTCGCGCAGACGATCGCGCGCACCGACACGATCCTCGGCTACACCGAAGCGCAGACGACGACGAGTTACGTCGCGGCCGGCTACGGCGTGCTCTGCACGGTCGCGACCGACAAGCAGACGCTGTATTACGACTTCAACGGCGACCAGCGCTTCGCGTTCACCGCGACGCCGCCGCTCGAGATCACCACGGTCAGCGAGACGCTCACGATGGAGCCGAGCCCACTGATCAATGCGTCTTCGCAGCGCGGGACACGCGGCGTGAGCGCGCCGTCGGCACCGGTGTTCGGCATGTCCGCCGCGCTGCACGCCAACTTCGAGCGCGTCGTGCGCGCCGCCCACCGCCGCCGCGCCGCGCAACTGCTGCGCGCCGCCGCGCACCTGCACCTCACCGGAGGAGCCCTGTGAACCGCCGCTCCACCACCTCGCTCGCGCTGCTCGCCGCGCTCGCGCTCGCCGGATGCGGCGGGGGAGGCGGCGCGCATGCGCTGCCGCAGACGCCGTTCGCCGCGCCGACGCCGACGCCGAGCGGCGGAACCGCCGGGACCGCGAGCTTCGCCTACGGCGCCGACGCGCTCGCCGGCGCGCAGTACCTCGGGCCGGCCGACGTCGGGACGCTCGGCGTCGACGTCGTGCTGCAGCCGCAGAACGCCGACGGCCTCGTCCGCTACGCGGCCGCGGTCAGCGACCCGCACTCGCCGCTCTACCGCAACTTCCTGACGCCGCAGCAGATCGGCAACAGCTACGGCGCGTCCGCGTCGACCGTCACCAGCGTTGCGTCGTACTTCGCGGCGTACGGGCTGCACGTCGGCGGCTGGCCGCAGCGCCTCTCGCTCTACGTGAGCGGTCCGCAGCATGCGCTCGAAACCGCGCTCGGCACGACGTTCGGCCGCTACCAGCAGGGCAGCACGACGTTCATCGCGCCGCGCACGACGCCGCGGCTCGCGCGCGCGCTCCCCGTCACCGCGATGGCGCACCTCGTCTCACTGCGCCGCACCTACCGCACGAACGTGCCGGTCAGCGGCGGCGCCGACACCTACAGCGGCTACAGCCCGCAGCAGATTGGCAACGTCTTCGACTACACCGGCGCCTACAACGCCGGCTTCACCGGC
>JAFAMK010000248.1 GCA_019233415.1 Vulcanimicrobiota bacterium | reverse complement strand
CGCGCCGGCTCAGCAGACGAGGGCACCGAGCTGCGTTCCGGGTTTCGTCTCCGCGCGGTACTTCTTGATCGCCTCGACCCACGTCTCGCGCATCCCCGCGATCAGCGGGAGCAGCTCGCGCACCTTCTGCGGGTCGCCCTGCATGTTGGCCGCGACGAGCTGGTGGTGCCAGAACTCGTAGATGCGGAACAGGTTGCCGGGAATCTCGCTGTCGAGGTCGAGCCGCAGCGAGCCCATCAGCAGCGCGCAGGCGCGCTGCGCGCGGCGCAGCAGGTCGTGCCGTCCCTGGATGTCGGTCGGACGCGTCTCCATCACCTCGACGGCCTGCCGCGCGAAGAGGAGCAGGGCGTCGTAGATCTTGATGATGAGCTCTTCCGGAGTCGCCGAGTTGATCGACGCCTCCAGGTAGCGCATGTTCGCGTTCGAGACCGTCATGTTACGCCTTCGAGGATGAAACGAGGGAGCCGAGCGAGGACTGGAGCGACTGCAGTTGCGCGATCTGGGTCTCGCTGTTGACGAACTCCTGGCGCAGCTGATCGGCCTGCAGGTTCGCCTGATCGGTCACGAGCGAGATCTGCTGCTGCAGCGACGTGATCTGGTCGCTCGTCTGGGTCGAGAGCGTCGAGAACAGCGACTGCGGCGGCACGCTGCCCGCGACCGCGCCGGTGAGCTGCGTCGGAAGCCCGGAGACCGAGGTCAGGTACGAGCCGAGCTGGCCGACGATGCTCGACGTGCCGGTGAACAGCTTCGAGACGGCGCTCGGGTTCGCAGCGAGCGCGGCGCTCAGCTTCGTCGTGTCGAGCGTGTTCAGACGGCCGCTGGTGCCGGCGAAGGTTTGCGTCGAGACGTCGTTCTGCGAGGTCGTGTTCGACGTGTCGCTCGAGCTCGCGCTGTCGACCGTGAACGACGAGTCGAGCGTCAGCCCGATCGACGCGAGCGAGTTGTACGACGACGAGCCGGTCTGCCCGAACCCGGAGACGAGGCCCACGAGCTGGTCCTTGAGCGCGAGCACGTCCTGGTTGTTGAACAGCACGCCGCCGGTCGTCAACTGCGTCCCGCTCGTCTGTCCGGTCGTCGAGCTGGTCGTCGAGCCGATGACCGGCGCCTGCGTCGCGGTGTTGATCTCGTTGATGACGTTGTTGTACGCCGTGACGAAGGTGTTGATCGCGGTCGTGAGGGCGCTATTGTCCTGCGCGACCGAGATCGTCACCGGCGCGACGCCCGACCCGCCGCCGACGGCCTGCTGCAGCTTCAGGTCGACACCCGGCACGGCGTCGGTGACGTCGTTCGAGTTGCTGAAGACCGTGTGCGAGGCGCCCGCGTTGTCGGTGTACGTGACGGCGGCCGACTTGCCGACGTTGATCGTCGCGCCGCCGCTCAGCGCCGGCTGCGTGTAGTTCGCGAGGAAGCCCGCGGCCTGCAGGAAGTTCGAGGTGTCGCCGCTCGAGCCGAGCGTGATCCCCTGCGGCCCGTCGTTCTTCGCGGTGAGGACGATCTTGTCGCTGGACTGGTCGTACGTCGCGATGACGCCCGCCGCCGACGCGTTGATCTGGTTCAGCAGGTCGTTGACGTTGTTGACCGTCGGGTCGACGGTGAAGGTGACGCCGTTGATCGAGAACTTGCCGGCGGTGACCGCGGTCGCGAAGCCCGCGTTGTTCGCGGTGTTCAGCGTCGCCCCGACGTTGATGCCGCCGACCGCGCCGGTGCTGACCGCGGTGTACGTTCCGCCGCCCTGCGCGATCTGCGCGGTGTCGAGCTTGAGGACTTGGAGCAGGTTCCCGGAGTCCGTCGCGCTGCCGAGCGTCAGCGGCTGCGTCGAGCTGACGGTGACCTTCTGCGTCGCCGCGTTGTAGCTCAGCGTCACGCCGACCGAGGAGAGCGCGGCGGCGTTCGTCGAGATGAAGCTCTGCAGCGTCGTGGAGTTGACGTCGTAGTGCAGCGTCAGGCCGTTGATCGTGATCGAGCCCTGGCCGCTGTAGCCGGCGGGACCGTTGTCCGGCGTGATCGACGCGCCGGCGGTCGCGAGCGTCTTCGTCTGGTCGAAGGTGCCGTTCGCGGCGGGATCGTTGGTGATCTGCGTCGCCGTCGCGAGCGTCGCGGCGGTCACCGTGTACGTGCCCGGCGTCGCGACGCTCCCGGAAACCGACGACGCGGCGATCGCGCTCGTGTTCGACGAGGTCGGCGTCGTCGCGGAGAAGTTCGCCGGATCGCTGATCGCGGTGAACGTGTCCTGGAACTTCGAGATCAGGTCCTGAATCTTCAGCAGTTCAGTCTGCTGGTTGTTCAGCGCGGTGACCTTGGTCTTGAGCGGCGTCTCCTGCGCCAGCGTCAGGTCGGTGTACTTCTGGATGATCGAGTTGTAGTCGATCCCGGACGCGATCCCAGGGAACGAGACCGGGGGAACGTTCGTCCCCACCGTGACGTTCGACCCGGTGCTGGCTGAGCCGATCCCGCTCACGTCAGGCCGTCCGGTCGAGTGTGGCGCCCGCGAGCTTGTTGAAGAACTGCGCGATCAGCACCATCGACTCCGGCGGGAACTGCGTGATGACTTGTCCCGTCTCGGTGTTCGTGAACACGGTGACGATCTCGTTCTGACCGACGACGCGGAACTGCACGGAGACGTTCGCGCCGTTGCCCACGAGCTGCGAGAGCGCTTTGTGCAACGTCTCATCCTGCGGCGCCTGCGGTGAACCGGCGGGAGCCGGAAACGCCGGCAACTGGCCGGTCGGTGCGGTCGCTGCGCTCTGCCCGGACGGCTGCAGCTGAGCCGTCGCCTGCGATTGATCGATCGCCTGAACGTCCATGTTCGTCAGGAACCCTCCTCGTCATGGTATCGGCGCCCGAACGTCACGGTTTTAGGTTGCCGAGCCGGCAACCGCTGCATACCCACGGACGATCGCGCGCACAACGGCCGTCGGCGCGAGCGCGGCGACGGTCTCGGGAGACGTTCGTGCCGGGGAGCGGACCGCCTCGTCCCACGCCTCAGCGAGGGATCGAGTCGCGGCCGCCGCGTCGGCCGGATCGAACCGCCGCGGCTCGACGCCCGGGGCCACGAAACGCCGGCGGTCGGCGAGCGCGAGCCGCGCACCGGCGAGCGCGGCGGCGGCGATGCGCGAGCCGCCGTGACCGAGCCAAGTGCCGTCGACGACGACCGCGGCGGCAGCGCGCAGCCCCGCGGCGACGGCCGGCGCCGGTTCGCCGGGGAGCACGATCAGCCGCGGCCCGCCGAACTCGCGGACGCGCTCGAGGTAC
>JAFAMK010000074.1 GCA_019233415.1 Vulcanimicrobiota bacterium | reverse complement strand
GACGGAATCCTCGACTGACAAGGAAAATGTGTGCCGATAACCGGACGCACGGTTTCCGTCGTTGCTATCGTTGCTGGTCAGACTACGGCGAGATAACGTTCGACCGCGTTGTCGAGCCAGGCGTCCAGGTCGGCGTTCGCCCAAGCCTCGGCGTTGAGAATCTCGATCTCGACGTCGTCGTGGTAGCCGGCCGCGGCGACCGACGCCGCGAGTGCGGACAGCTCGATGCAGCCCGTACCGATCATCGCGCGGTCCGCCGTCACGTCGTCGCGCGGCGTCGTCCAGTCGGAGAGATGGAAGCCCGCGATCGATACGCCAGCGCGCGCGATCTCTGCGTCGACGTGCGCGTCCCAGAAGATGTGATAGACGTCCGCGACGACGCCGACCGCCGGCGAACCGATCGTCTGCACGAGGTCGTTCGCCTCGCGCAGGCTTGCGATCACCGAACGCTCCGCGATCATCATCGGGTGGAGCGGTTCGATGCCGAGGCGCACGTGCGCCGCGGCGGCTTCGCCGGCGAGCGCGGCGATGCCGTCGGCGACTTGCGCGCGCGCGTCGGTGAGCGACTGCCCCCCCGCGGGGCCGCACACGAGCACGAGCGTCGGCGCGCCGAGCGCGGCAGCTTCGTCGATCGCGCGGCGCGTGTCGTCGATGCGCTGCGCGCGCTCGGCCGCGCCCGCGGACGGAAAGAACCCGCCCCGGCAGACGCTGGAGACGCGCAGCCCCGCGTCGCGCACGAGCGCGACCGCGCGCGCGAGTCCGACGTCGGCAAGCTTGTCGCGCCAGACCGCGATCGACGGAATCTCGCGTTCGACGCACGCGGCGACCGCGCGTTCGAGCGACCACGGCTTGACGGTGTACTGGTTCAGCGAGAGGCGCGCGCGCTCCATCAGACGATGCCGGCGGTCGCGAAGACCCGCGCGGCCCGCGCGGCGGCGCGCTCCTGATCCACGATCAACCCGGCGGCATCCGCCAGTTCGAACGCGGTCGCGAGGTGCGTGATCGAGCGCCAGCTCTCCGCACCGCCGATCATCCGAAAATGCTCCTGGAAGCCGTTCAGGTACGCGAGGAAGACGATTCCGGTCTTGTACGCGTAGGTGGGCGCAGCGAAGAGGTGGCGCGAGAGCGTCACCGTCGGCGCGAGGACCGCGTCGTAGCGCGCACGGTCGCCGTGGTCGAGCGCGCCGAGCGCGGCGCGCGCGGCCGGCGCGATCGCGTCGAAGATGCCGAGCAGCGCGTCGCTGTGCTTCGCGCCGTCGCCGGCGATCAGCTCCGGGTAGTTGAAGTCGTCGCCGGTGTAGACGCGCACGCCGTCCGGTAGGCGGCGGCGCAGGTCGACCTCGCGCTGCGCGTCGAGCAACGAAATCTTCACGCCGTCGATCTTCGCCACGTTCGCGCGCACGATCGCGACGAACGTTTCGGTCGCCGCGTCGAGGTCGTCGCTGCCCCAGTAGCCGGCAAGCTGGGGATCGAACATCGGCCCGAGCCAGTGCAGAATCACCGGCGTCGTCGCACCGGCCAGCACGTCCGCGTACACGCGCGCGTAGTCGTCAGCGCCGCGCGCGGTTTTCGCGAGCGCACGCGACGCCATGACGATCGCGGTGCAGTCCTGCTCTTCGATCAGCGCGATCTGCTCGGCATAGGCGCGCTCGATCGCGTCGAGCCCGTGTTGCGTCAGCGGACCGAGCGCGTCGGTCGCCGCGCCGAAGCCGACGTTCCCGCCGACGGCGCGCGCCTCGGCACCGACGCGGCGGATCAGCTCGCGCGCGAGATCGGCGGTGAGCCCCATCCCACGCTGCGCGGTGTCCATCGCGTCGGCGACGGCGAAGCCGAGCGACCACAGGTGCCGCCGGTACGCAAGCGTCGCGTCCCAGTCGATCGCACCGCCGAGGATTGGATCGACCGGCGCGCGCGGGTCGGCAACGACGTGCGCCGCTGCGTACACGACGCGCGTGCGCGGCGGCGGCTGCGGCGCGAACGAATGGCGGGCGGCGGTGCTCGGCACGTACGGCGCGAGCGTACCGTCGGCGCGCGGCAGGCGCAGCGCGGTCGCGAGCATCAGACCGGCACCGCGTCCGCCGTCAGCGCGGGAATCTCGACGAAGCGCTTCTCCTGCCACGAGCGCAGCCCAGCCTCGGCAAGCTGCACGCCCTTCGCGCCCGAGAGGAAGCCGTACGGGAACGGTTCGTCGCACACGACGTGGCGCAAGAACGCCTCCCATTGCACGAGGAAGCCGTTCTCGAACGTCGCGTTGTCGGGAACGTCGGACCAGCCGGCCGCGAAGTCGATCGGGTTCGGAATGTCGGGGTTCCAGATCGGGCGCGGCGTCATTTCACGCGGCTGAATCTTGCAGCCGCGCAGCCCGACGACCGCGCTCCCGCGCGTCCCGTCGATCTGGAACTCGACCAGCTCGTCGCGGTTCACGCGCACGTCCCAGGATGAATTGATCGTCGCGACGATCCCGTTCTCGAGCTGGAAGATTCCGTACGCCGCATCGTCCGCGGTTGCGGCGTAGGTGCGGCCGCGCTCGTCGACGCGCGTCGGGATGTGCGTCGCGCCGAGCGCGTACACGCCGCGCACGGGCGCGATCAGATAGTCAAGCACGTAGCTCCAGTGGCAGAACATGTCGACCATGATCCCGCCGCCGTCCTCGATCCGGTAATTCCACGACGGGCGCTGCGGCGCCGGGCCCCAGTCGCCTTCGAAGACCCAGTAGCCGAACTCGCCCCGCACGCTCAGAATGCGCCCGAAGAACCCGCTTTCGACGAGCCGGCGCAGCTTGAGAAATCCCGGCAGAAAGAGCTTGTCGTGAACGATCCCGTCCTTTACGCCGGCTTCGCGCGCGCGCCGCGCGATCCGCAGCGCCTCGTCGAGCGTCGGCGCGAGCGGCTTCTCGCAGTAGACGTGCTTGCCGGCCGCGATCGCACGCTCGAGCAGCCGCGGCCGGGCGGCAGTCGTCGCCGCATCGAAGAAGATTTCGCACGACGGGTCGTGGATCGCCGCGTCGAGGTCGGTCGTCCAGCGCGCGATGCCGTGCTCGCTCGCGAGCCGCTCGAGCTTTTCGGCGTCGCGCCCGACGAGGACCGGCTCCGGCCAGATCACGGTCCCGTCGTCCAGACGAATCCCGCCGCGCGCGCGGAGCGCGACGATCGAGCGGATCAGGTGCTGGTTCATCCCCATGCGGCCGGTCACGCCGTTCATGGCGATCCCGACGGTTCGACGCGACATCTTCACTCCGTGCTCGGCGGCGGCGGCGCTTGAAAGCGCTTTCAATGCACCTCGCCTAAAGTATCGACAGGACAGCGCGCGATCCCTACCGCCTAGCAAGGAGGTAATTCGAAAGCGCTTTCAAAGCAGGCGAGGAATGTCGGCCCGGCTGCGAGACGTCGCCCAGCGTGCCGGCGTCTCCGTCGCGACCGCCTCGCGCGTCCTCTCCGGGAACGCCGACGGGGTCAGCCCGGGACGCCGCGAGGCGGTCCTTTCCGCGGCCCGGTTCATGCACTATGTCCCGAACGCCCACGCCCAGGCGCTGGCCCGGGCCGGGACGGCCCAAATCGGGGCGATCCTCCACGACGTCAGCGACCCCTACTTCTCCGAGATCGTGCGCGGCATTCAGCGCGCAGCGGCCGAGCACGACCGGCTCGTGACGGTCTGCAACAGCTACCGCGATCCCGAGCGCGAGATCGCCTACGTCGGGCTGCTCCGCTCGCAGCGCGTCGGCGCGCTGATCCTGACCGGCTCCGGGCTCGACGACCGCGCCTACAGCGACCAGCTCGCCGACCAGATTCGCGCCTTCGCCGCGACGGGCGGCCGGCCGGTCTTCATCGGCCGCCACCACGTGCCGGGCGACGCGGTCCTGCCCGACAACGTCGGCGGTGCCCGACTGCTCGCGCGCGCGCTCGTCGGGCTCGGCCACCGCCGCTTCGCGCTGATCAGCGGCCCGCCGCTGCTGACGACGACGCGCGACCGCCTAGACGGCTTCGCCGACGGCCTCGCCGAGCACGGCATTATCGTCGAGGCGAACGCAATCGTCCCCGGCGACTTCTCGCGCGAAGGCGGCTACGCCGCGATGACGCAGCTGCTCGACGCGCACACCGGCGCGACGTGCATCTTCGCGCTCAACGACGCAATGGCAATCGGCGCACTGCGCGCACTGCGCGAACGCAACATCGCCGTCCCGGGCAGCATCTCGCTCGCCGGCTTCGACGACATCCCATCCGCGCTCGACACCTACCCGACGCTCACGACCGTGCGCATCCCACTCGCAGAGATCGGCGCACTCGCCGTCACGCTGGCCCTCGAACCGCCCAGCGACGAACTCCGCGTCCGCCACATCGGGGCCGAGATCATCATCCGCGAAAGCACCGCCCCACCCCGAGCCGAGGTGCACACCTCGTAGCGCCAGAATCGAACACTTCGGCTACGCAGCCGACGGTCGTCTCCTCAACGTCATAACGAATCGCTCGCGGAGTACGGTCATCAGTGTCGTCGAGGAATAGAGGCCCTATGCTGAAGCCGATTGGAGTCAAGCTCGATCTCGAGGCAGGTGCCGGCTACGTCGAATATCGCCGTCTGCGCACAGGCGAGCACGTCGCCAAGACGGATCGGCTGAGCGATGCGGTGCGGGTCGACTACGACGACCACGGCGACATCCTGGGAATCGAGCTGCTGTCGCTTTCGGACGCAGCGATCGAAACGGCTCGGTCTTTCGCGATCGGCCACGAACTCGGTTTTGCGTCTCACCTTGCCGGCGCCTTTGTAGCATAGCGAAGCGGCTCGCGTAGCCCGCGCTGAAGAACGACGACGCAACCCTTCGACAGACTCAGGGTACGAGAGGCCTCCCGTCACCCTGAGCGCGTCGACCGGGCGTAGGGCGCCTGGGGTCAGTGCGGTGCCGGCGTCGGCTTCGCCATGTGGCCCTTCATCGCGTTGTGGCCTTTCATCGCGTCATGACCCTTCATCGCCGAGTGACCGGCCATCGCGTTGTGGCCTTTCATCGCGTCGTGGCCCTTCATCGCGGAATGGCCGGCCATCGCGGAGTGCGGGCTCGCCGCGGGCATCGGCGAGGACACGGCGAGCGCGGGGAGCGTCGTGCCGAGCAGCGCGGCCGCGACAAGAACGAGGTGCTTCATCAGATGACTGTCTCCGAAGACGAGTGCGTACGGCGCGACGATAGCACCCGAACC
>JAFAMK010000425.1 GCA_019233415.1 Vulcanimicrobiota bacterium | reverse complement strand
GCGCCAGCAGCGCCTCCGACGCGCCGAACGTCCCCGCGACGACGAACGTCAACCGCGCGATCCCCTGATGCGGGAGCCGCTCGATCCGCCGGCTCAGCTCCTCGCTGGAAATCAGTTCGCCGGTGCGCTCCAGCAGCCAAACATGATCCCCGGGCTCCAACAGCGCGAGAATCGCCTCACCTTCCTTTCGCATCGCCCGCGCCGCATCGCCCCCGTCCGCCGCCCGAACCTCGACCTCCTCGAGCCGATGATACGCCCGCAACCGCCCGCGAAAATCCGCCAAGGCATCGGCAACATACCGCTCCCGAACCTTCCCAACCGCGATCAACCGAACGTTCAGCCCGCTACCTTCATACCGGCCGCGCAGCTTCGCTGAAAGGTGTCGACTTCAGGCGGCAGCACGAGATCATGCGCCTGAGCGAACGCGTCGAGCGCCATCCGCTGTTCTGAACCAACGTACAGCAATTCGAGAAAGAGAACGCTGCCGTCATGGGCCAGGTCCGCCATGATTTCGCCGTCTGGATCAACGAACACCGTACGCAGCCGCTTCGCCCTCGCGTACCGAACACAGAGGACATCGACCTCCTCGTCGTACCGAACTTCCATAGGTGCGATCATGGGAGCGGCTCCTTGTAGACGGTGATGATGAGCCGAATGCGAGGCAAGAGCGTGACTCGTATTGCGAAGCCGTCGATCGAGCGATAGTAGTTCACGCGGCGGCTGTGTCCGGGACGAACCGCGAACGGCCGTGCGAGTGTTTCTTCGACTTCGCCGTAGGTCGCCTCCGCCTCGTCCATCCGCTCGAGCGCATGGGCAGAGTATCGCCACGGCTTCATCGCGGCGCAATACCGAAGCCGTCCGGACCGTGCACGATGCGGCCGTCCAGCTCCAATTCGACGAGTAGCGCGCACAACGTCGGCGGCGGAAGGTCGAGCCGGTCGGCGAGCGTCGCCGCATCGCACGTGCCGTCGCGGAGCGCGGCGACCAGCCGCCGTACCGCCGGCGAATCGGTGGATTCCGTCGCATCGTCCGCACCCGCCGGCGTGGTCGTGGCGCGAACCGGTGCGTTCGGCAGCGCCGCCAGGATGTCGTCGGCGTCTCGGGCGAGGATGGCGCCGTCGCGGATCAGGGCGTTGCAGCCGGCGGCTTTGGGACGGTCGACGTCGCCGGGGAAGGCGAGGACGGGGATGTTGCGGTCGGCGGCGTGGCCGGCGGTGTTGAGGGCGCCGCTGCGGGCGGCGGCTTCGACGACGACGACCACGTCGGCGAGGGCGGCGATGACGGCGTTGCGGGCGAGGAACTGCCAAGGCTGCGCCGGGACGTCGGGCGCGAAGGGCGAGACGACCGCGCCGCCGGCGGCGATGACGCGCGTGCCGAGCTCGCGGTGGCGCGGCGGGAAGAAGTGCGCGTGGCCGCCGCCGAGGACGCCGACCGTCGGCGCGCCCGCGTCGAGCGCGCCTTCGTGGGCGGCGCCGTCGATTCCGAGCGCGAGGCCCGAGACGATGCAGACGCCGGCGCGGCCGAGGTCGCGCGCGAGGCGGTGCGCGCGCCGCCGGCCCTCGTCGGACGGGGCGCGCGTTCCGACGACCGCGACGCACGGCGCGGCGAGCCCGTCGAGGCAGCCCGCCACCCACAGCCCGTCGAGCGAGAAGTCGTAAAGCCGCTCGCCGCACAGCGCGTCCAGCTCCGCGCGTTCGATCCAGCGCCGTTCCGAAGCGTTCACGCACGTCAATCACGCGCGGCGGCCTCGGCGACAAGGGGGCGGGCACCTTCAAGGGATTCCGTGCACGCGACCGTAACGGGCCTCGCGACCACCGCCGCCCTGTGCGGCCCGGTACCATACCGAGGAGAAGCGAGCGACCACCATGGCAGCCGAAGCCTACTGCGTCAAGTGCAAGACCAAGCGCGAGATCAAAGACGCGCAGCAGATTCAAATGAAGAACGGTCGCCCTGCGACCGAAGGCAAGTGCCCCGTCTGCGGGACCAAGATGTTCAAGATCGGGGCTGCCAGCTAACCCCGATCCGGGCTATACTGGAGCGGCACCACAACATGTAGGGGTGCCGCTCCCGGAGAGGACCTACCAGACCTGCTCTGCCCGCACTGCCGCAAGAACGAGACCCGGGTCGTCGATTCGCGCGACGACGACAACTCCGTCCGCCGCCGGCGTGAGTGTCTCGGCTGCAAGCACCGCTTCACCACGTACGAGCGGATGGAAGCTCCGCGCCTGTTCGTCGTCAAGAAAGACGGCCGGCGCGAGCAATACAACCGTGACAAGGTCCTGAACGGGCTGCGCCGTGCCTGCGAGAAGCGCCCCGTCTCCGAGGCGCAGATGGAAGAGGTCGTCGCCTCGATCGAGCGCGACCTGTTCGCCCGGGGCGAGAACGAGGTCCAGGGCTCGCTGATCGGCGAGAAGCTCATGGAGGCGCTCAAGAAGGTCGACGCGGTCGCCTACGTGCGCTTTGCCAGCGTCTACCGCGACTTCCGCGACGTGGAGAGCTTCCGCAACGAGCTGGAAGGGCTGCTCGCCAAGTGACGCCTGCCGTCGCGGTCGTCCGGCTCCCGGAAGGTGAAGGGCTGCCGCTGCCGGCCTACATGAGCGCCGGTGCGGCCGGGGCCGACGTCGTCGCCGCGGTCGCGGACGACCTGGTGCTGGCGCCGGGTGAGCGGGCGCTAATCCCGACCGGGTTCGCGCTCGAAGTTCCCGAGGGGTTCGAGGTGCAGGTGCGGCCGCGCAGCGGGCTCGCGCTCAAGCACGGCGTGACGCTGCTGAACAGCCCGGGCACGATCGACAGCGACTACCGCGGGCCGGTCGGTGTGATCCTCGCGAACCTGGGCAGCGAGCCGTTCGTCGTGCGGCGCGGCGAGCGGATCGCGCAGCTGATCGTCGCGCCGGTCGTGCAGGCGGCGTTTCGCGAGGTCGCCGCGCTCGGCGTGAGCGCGCGCGGCGACGGCGGCTTCGGCAGCACCGGGCGATGAAGG
>JAFAMK010000362.1 GCA_019233415.1 Vulcanimicrobiota bacterium | reverse complement strand
CTGACCGGCAAGCAAGTCCAGGTCAACGTCGTCGAGATCAAGCAGATCGAACTCGACGCGCGTCTGGTCGGCCAGAACATCGTCGACCAGCTGGAGAAGCGCATCGCGTTCCGCCGTGCGATGAAGCAGGCGATCATGCGCACGATGAAGGCCGGCGCGCGCGGCGTCAAGGTGCAGGTCTCGGGCCGCTTGGGTGGTGCCGAAATCGCGCGCACCGAGCGCAACCACGACGGCAAGGTGCCGCTGCACACGCTGCGCGCCGACATCGACTACGCGCACGTCGAGGCGTTCACGACCTTCGGCCGCATCGGCGTGAAGGTGTGGATTTACAAGGGCGAGGTGCTGCCTGACCAGCCGCGCGGCGAGCGCGACGGTCAGGGTGGCGCGCGCGGTGGCGGCGGCGACGCGCGCTTCCGCGACAACCGGCGCGGGACGCGCGGCGGTCGCGGTCGCGGCGGCGAAGGCCGCCCGCCGCGCCCGGCGCTCGACACCGAGGGCGCGATGCACGTCGCGCAGGCCGACGCGCAGTCGCTGGAGTCGGTCACCGAGGGCGCGCCCTCGGCCGAAGGCTTCAGGCACGACGCGCCGCACGCCGGCGCGGTCACGCACGACCCGAACGCGCAGCACGGCCACGGCGTCACGACGGAAACCTCCGTCGTCGACCCGGCCACGCAGCACACGATCGACAGCGCGGAGCGCCCCGGCGCACCGTCCGAGAACGAGGGCTAGCAGAACATGCTCACTCCGAAGCGAGTCAAGTGGCGCCGCCAGCACCGCGGCCGCATGCGCGGCAAAGCGCTGGTCGGGAATACCCTGACGTTCGGCGAGTTCGGCCTGCAGGCGCTCGAGCCGGTGTGGATGACCAACCGGCAGATCGAGGCGGCCCGTATCGCGATGACGCGCCACATCAAGCGCGGCGGCAAGGTCTGGATCAAGATTTTCCCCGACAAGTCGGTCACGAAGAAGCCGGCCGAAGTCCGCATGGGCTCCGGTAAGGGTAATCCCGAGTTCTGGGTCGCCGTCGTGCGCCCGGGCCGGGTGCTTTTCGAGCTGGCCGGCGTCGAGGAGAAGGTGGCGCGCGAAGCGCTGCGTCTAGCGGCGCAGAAGCTGCCGATCGCGACCAAGATCGTCACGCGCACCGAGCAGGAAGCGGAGGTCGCAATCTGATGAAGCGCAACGACCTGCGCGCCCTGCGCGAACTGACCATGGCCGAGCTCGAGAAGCGCGCTCGTGAGACGAAGGAAGAACTATTCAACCTTCGCTTCGCGCTGCGCACGGGACACCTGAGCGACTTCTCGCGGGTGAAGCTCGCCCGCCGCACCTACGCCCAGATTCAAACCGCGATCTCCGAGAAGAAGATCGCCGAGGCACGTCATGGAGCAGCCTAACACCACCGAACGCGCCGCCAACCGGCGCCGCATCAAGCAGGGCCGCGTCGCGAGCGACAAGATGGACAAGACCATCGTCGTCGTGACCGAGACCCGCGTGCCCCACCCGGTCTACAAGAAAGTCGTCCGGCAGTCGACGCGCTTCAAGGCGCACGACGAGCTGAACGACGCGAAGGCGGGCGACTTGGTGCGCATCCAGGAGTGCCGCCCGATGTCGCGCGACAAGCGCTGGCGTCTGGTCGAGATCGTCGAGCGGGCGAAGTAGCATGATCCAGCAAGAGACGCGGCTCAAGGTGGCCGACAACTCCGGCGCGCGCGAGCTGCTGTGCATCCACATCAGCGGCGGTTCGCGCCATCCCTACGCGCACGTCGGCGACGTGATCGTCGGGACGGTCAAGAGCGCAATCCCGGGCGCCGCGGTCAAGAAGGGCCAGGTCGTCAAGGCGGTCGTCGTTCGCACGTCCGCCCCGATGCGCCGTCCCGACGGCTCGGTCATCAAGTTCGACGAGAACGCGTGCGTGATCATCAAGGGCGACAAGGACAACCTGGACCCGCGCGGCACGCGCGTGTTCGGGCCGGTCTGCCGCGAGCTGCGCGACCGCGGCTTCCTGAAGATCGCCTCGCTGGCGCCGGAGGTGCTCTGACGTGGGCCAGCCGGTGAACACGATGGCGACGAGCAAGCCGAAGATCGTCAAGGGCGACACGGTCGTCCTGCGGCGCGGCAAGGAAAAAGGCAAGCGCGGGATCGTCAAGCACGTCTTCCCGAAGGACGGCGTCGCGACGGTCGAGGGGCTCAACGTGGTCAAGCGCCACACGAAGCCCGGCGCGTCCGGCGTGCAGAGCGGCGGGATCCTCGAGAAGGAAGCCCCGATTCCGCTGAGCGCGCTCATGGTGATCGACCCCAAGACCGATCGTCCGACCCGCGTGCGCCGCGTGCGCCAGGCGGACGGCACGACGGTCCGCGTCAGCGTGAAGTCCGGCGAGCAGCTGCTCGTCCCGGCGAAGGTATAGACATGGCTGCGAGACTGAAAGAGAAGTACCAGAACGAGGTTCGGGGCAAGCTGCAGGAGCGGTTCAACTACAAGAACCCGATGCAGATCCCGAAGCTCGAGAAGGTCGTCATCAACATGTCGGTCGGCGACGCGATCCAGAACTCGAAGGCGCTGGACGCGGCGGTTGCGGAGCTGACGACGATCAGCGGCCAGAAGCCGGTCGTCACCAAGGCCAAGAAGTCGATCGCGGCGTTCAAGCTCCGCGAGGGGATGAACATCGGCGCGAAGGTCACCCTGCGCGGCGACCGCATGTACTTCTTCCTCGACAAGCTGTTCAACATCGTGCTGCCGCGCATCCGCGACTTCCGCGGGCTGAACCGCAAGTCGTTCGACGGCCGCGGCAACTACAACCTCGGCCTGCGCGAGCAGCTCGTCTTTCCGGAGATCAACTTCGACAAGGTCGACAAGGCGCGCGGGATGGACATCGTCATCGTGACGAGCGCGAAGAACGACGAAGAAGCGACCGAGTTCCTCACCCAGATGGGGCTGCCGCTGACGAAGCAGACGGCCGCCACCGGAGCGACGCGATAATGGCCAAGACCTCGAGCATCGAGAAGGCGAAGCGGCACCAGAAGTACTCGGTGCGCGTGCACAACCGCTGCAAAGTCTGCGGCCGGCCGCGCGCGTACTACCGCAAGTTCGGCATGTGCCGCATCTGCTTCCGCGAGAACGCGCACCGCGGGTTCATCCCCGGCATCACGAAGGCCAGCTGGTAAGATCATGGGCGTCATCACCGATCCGATCGCGGATCTGCTCACCCGCATCCGCAACGCGAACACCGCGAACCACAAGACGACCGACATCCCGGCGTCGAAGATGAAGAAGGCCGTCGCGCAGATTCTGCTCGACGAAGGCTTCATCGCGGGACTCGAGGAGATCAAGGAAGGCCCGCAAGGGACGCTCCGCATCACCCTCAAGTACGGCCCCGAGAAGGAGAAGGTCATCACCGGCCTTCGCCGGATCAGCCGTCCCGGTCTGCGCGTCTACACCTCGAAGACGGAGATCCCGCGCGTCCTCGGCGGGCTGGGTCTCGTCATCATGTCGACCTCGAAGGGCATCATGTCGGGCAAGCGCGCCAAGCGCGAAGGCTTCGGCGGTGAAGTCCTCGCTTACGTGTGGTAGATCATGTCTCGCATCGGTAAACTCCCGGTCGCGGTTCCGTCCGGCGTCGACGTGGCGCTGAACGACTCGACCGTCGTCGTCAAGGGCCCGAAGGGCCAGCTGCAGCAGCGCATCCTGCCGGTCGTCGAAGTGACGATCGGCGGCGGCGTCGTCACGGTCGCGCGCAAGAGCGACGACAAGCCCGGGCGCTCGGCGCACGGGCTCACGCGCACGCTGGTTGCCAACATGATCGACGGGGTCACCAAAGGCTTCCGCAAGTCGCTGACGCTGCAAGGCGTCGGCTACCGCGTGAACAAGGCCGGGAACGACCTCAACTTCTCGCTGGGCTACTCGCACCCGGTGACCTACGCTGCGCCGAACGGCATCTCGTTCGTCGTCGAGGGGACCAACACGGTCCACGTCGACGGGATCGACAAGCAGCAGGTCGGCCAG
This sequence comes from Vulcanimicrobiota bacterium, assembly GCA_019233415.1. Classification (GTDB taxonomy): domain Bacteria; phylum Vulcanimicrobiota; class Vulcanimicrobiia; order Vulcanimicrobiales; family Vulcanimicrobiaceae; genus Vulcanimicrobium. The sequence goes on along the minus strand of JAFAMK010000362.1, from coordinate 977 downwards.
GTCGCGGCCGAGATTCGCGGGCTGCGCCCACCCGAGCCGTACAAGGGCAAGGGGATCCGCTACGTCAACGAGGTCGTGCGGAAGAAGCTCGGCAAAGCCGGAAAGGCCGGTAAGAAGTAATGCCGACGTCACGCAACGAGCAGCGCCTCAAGCGCCACACGCGCCTGCGCAAAAAGGTCGTCGGCACGACGTCGCGCCCGCGCCTGCAGATCTTCCGCAGCCTGCACCACACGTACGCGTTCGTCGTCGACGACACGAAGGGCCACACGCTCGTCGCCGCGTCGACGCGCGAGGGCGCGGTCGCCGAGGGGCTCGGTTCGCGCACCAACATCGAGGCGGCCCAGAAGGTCGGCTCGACGATCGCCCAGCGCGCGAAGGCCGCCGGGATCGACGCCGTCGTGTTCGACACGTCGGGCCACAAGTACCACGGTCGCGTCGCCGCGCTCGCGCAAGCGGCGCGCGAAGCCGGACTGGAGTTCTAGCGCATGTATAATCGTGGCGGTCGCGACCGCGACAACCAGGGGTTCGAGGAGACCGTCGTCCGCATCAACCGCGTGGCGAAGGTCGTCAAGGGCGGTAAGCGCTTCAGCTTCTCCGCGCTCGTCGTCGTCGGCGACAAGAAGGGCCGCGTCGGCTTTGCGATCGGCAAGGCCGGCGAAGTGCCGGAGGCGATCCGCAAGGGCGTCGAGCAGGCGCGCAAGTCGCTGATCACGGTCCCGATGGTCGAGAAGACGATCCCGCACCAGGTCAACGTGCAGGTCGGCTCCGGCCACGTGCTGCTCAAGCCGGCCTCGCCGGGGACGGGCGTGATCGCGGGCGGCGCGATGCGCGCGGTCCTCGAGCTCGCCGGCATCCACGACATCGTCACCAAGTCGCTCGGGACGAACAACCCGATCAACGTCGTCCTCGCGACGTTCGAGGCGCTGGGCTCGCTCAAGACCGCCGAGAAGGTCGCGGCGCTCCGCGGCAAGACCGTC
>JAFAMK010000303.1 GCA_019233415.1 Vulcanimicrobiota bacterium | reverse complement strand
TCGACCAACACCGCCGGCTACCGGCTGCGGATCTCCGCCGACGGCTCGGCCTACCTCAATCAAGCGAACCTGCCGCTGCACCGGCAGATCTCGCCGCAGCTCGTCGCGCGCTTCTTCAACGAGCTGCACCAAACCGGCGGGGTGGCGTCGCTCCCCGACGCGCACTGCATGAAGAGCGCCTCGTTCGGTACCACGACCCGTATCGAGTATCGCGGGCAGACCTCGCCCGACATCTCGTGTCCCGCCAACTCGACGCTCGAGCGCGCGCTCTACGTCGACGCGCAGGCGATCGCGAACGCCGCCGGCGTCTCGATGCTGCCGGGGAACGGCGGGAGCGGCGTGCCGGGACGATGAGAACGCGCTGAGCTTGCGATGAGGCTTCGCTGAGATCGGGTGAGAGCGGCGCCGGGATGTGCGTACGATGTGCATGCGGATCGGATCCGCACCGCAATCATCGCCCGGAGGTACAGGATGTTTCGCAAAGCTTTCGCCGCCACCGCGCTCTTCGCAGCGCTCGTCGCGCCGCTCGCCGCCAATGCCGGCGAGGTGCAGAACCGCATCAACCACGAGCAACAACGCCTCAACCAGGGAGCCGAACACGGAACGCTGTCTTGGCGCGAATACCGGCAGCTCGACAACCGGCTCGACACCATTGCGGCCGAGCGCAACCGCGATCTGCGCCGTGACGACGGTCACCTTACGGCCTCGCAGTACCGGCAGCTCAACCGCCAGGAGAACCAGCTCTCCGACCACATCTGGTACGACAAGCACGACGGGCCGGGCCGCTAAACCGTAGCTAAACAAAGCGAGCGGTTTCGTACTCGCTCTCCTGTGATACAATAGTCGTGTGAAGACTCTCGTCAGCGTATTGCGCACGCTGGCGCGAACGGTGTCAAGCATGTTTCCACCCGAACCGTCCAGCGAGCGCGTCGTCACGAAATACCTCGGCGGCGGATAAGCGTCGTCGAGTCCACCGGTAGAGCCAGCCTCCGTTCACGTACGTCCACGGGTAACGGCCGGTTCTCGAATTGCTCGCAACGGATCAACGCGTCGCCCTCCGGGGCGGCGCGTTTGTGCTTTCGGATCACCGCGCGCACGTCGTAGCCGGCCAGCTCGCCGGCGTGGCCGAACGAACCGTTCCAGCGCACCCGCTCGATCGACGTCTCGAGGCGCACCGAGGCGAAGTAGCGCAGCTCCGGCGAGGCTTCGTTGCCGAGCGCGACCAGCAGCGCCCCGGCGCGATGCGCCAGGCTCGCCAGCCGCGTCCAGGCCGCGGCGCCCGTGGTGCGACTGCTCGGGAGCGCCGGGATCACGACGACGCCGAACGCGCCCGAGCGCAGCACGATGTCGGCGGCACGCGCCGCCGCGACCGGCTGCGCCGCCGGAACGATCAACAGCCGCTCGAGCCGCACCCCCGCCGCCTCGAGCGCCGGCGCAAAGAGCTCGATCCCGACCAGCGCCCCGAGGCCCCGGCGCGTCGCCGCGGCGAGGAGCCGGGCCGCGATCGCGCTCCGGCCGGAGCTGGGTGCGCCCTCGAGCGTCGCGATCGTCCCACGCGGAAATCCGCCGCCCAGCACCCGGTCGAGCTCCGCGAAGCCGGTGGCGATCCCGGCCTCGCCGTCGCGGATGAAGGCTGCCGCAGTCGCCTCGCGGTGGCGATGATCGAGCCGGGCGCGGAGCGCCGCGAAGGCGGGATCGGCTCCCATGGGAGGCCCATGCTAAATCGAACAGGTGTTCGATGTCAATGAGAAGGGAACGAGTCCGTTCGGAGATGATGCGGTGGAGCCCGTGTCCCTACTTCCGACCATCTCTCCGGGGGCGATCGACGTCGCTCCGTTGCGCTATACGGATCGCACGCTCGCCAACGGCCTGCGCGCGATCCTTGTCCCCGACCGGCGCGTCCCGTCGGTGGCGATCAATGTAGCGTATCGCGTCGGCGGGAAGGACGATCCGCCGGGACGCTCGGGCTTCGCGCACCTCTTCGAGCACCTCATGTTCAAAGGAACGGCGCGCACCGGGCCCGAGACGATCGACCGGCTCACCGAGGACGTCGGCGGCTACAACAACGCGTTCACCACCGAAGACATCACCAACTACTACGAAGTGGTGCCTTCGAATCACCTCGAGCGGCTGCTCTGGGCCGAAGCCGACCGGCTCGCCGCGCTCGACGTCAACGAAGCGAATTTCCACACCGAGCGCGACGTCGTGATCGGCGAGTACGATCAACGCATCTTGGCCGAACCGTACGGGATGCTCGACGAGCTCGTCAACCGTGAAGCGTACACCGTGCATCCGTACCGGCGCGGCGTTATCGGCAACCCGGACGAGCTGCGCGCGGCCTCGCTCGAAGACGTCGTCGCATTCCACGCGACGTTCTACCGTCCCGACAACGCGGTGCTCGTCGTCGTCGGCGATCTCGACGCGGAACGCACGATGGAGTGGATCGAACGCTACTTCGGCATCATTCCGACGCCGCCCGGGACGATTCCGCGCGTGCAGATCGTCGAGCCCGCGCAACTGCGCGAGCGCAGCTATGAGTACCGCGCCGCGAACGTCCCGCTCCCCGCGGTCGAGGAGGCGTATCACATCCCGTCGGCGTCGCATCCCGACGCGGCCGCGCTCGACGTGCTCGAGACGCTGCTGGGTTCGGGGCGGTCGTCGCGGCTGTACACGGAGCTCGTGTACCGGCGTCAGCTCGCGACCAGCGCATACGCCAGCGCCGACCTGCGCGAGCAGCCCGGACTGTTCGGCGTGCGCGTGACCTGCGCGGCCGGCGTCGTGCTCGCGGCCGCGCGGCGCGCGCTTGCCGAAGAGCTCGACCGCGTGCGTGAGATCCCGCCGCTGCCCGCCGAGCTCGAACGCGCGAAGACGCAGATCGCCAGTGCCGTCGTGCGCTCGCGGCAGACCAACAACGGCGTCGCGCTTGCGTTCGTGCGCGCGACGACCGAGCGCGGCGATCCCGAGGCCGTCAACGGCGATCTTGCGCGCTATGCCGCGGTGACGGCCGACGACGTGCTGCGCGTTGCGCGCACGTATCTGCGCGACGAGAACCGCACCGTCATCGACTACACCCCCGAACCGGGCGCAGCGTGAGCGCCTCGACGCTCCCCGCGCCCGGACCGCCGGCGCAGGCGCAGCTTCCGCGCCCGGTCGAGCGCGTGCTCGACAACGGGCTGCGCGTGGTCGCCTTCGAGCAGCGCGCGCTTCCGCTCGTCGCCGCGCAGCTCGTCGTGCGCTGCGGCGGCGCGGCCGAACGCGAAGACGAAGCGGGGCTCGCGGCGCTCGTCTCGGCACTGCTCACCGCCGGGACGACCGTGCGCGGCGCGCTCGAGCTCGCGCAAACCGCCGACGGTCTTGGCGCACGGCTCGACGCCGCGTCCGGCTACGACGCATCGCTCGTGAGCGTGAGCGCGACGACGCCCGCGTTCCCCGCGGCGTTCGAGCTGCTCGAAGAGATCGTGCGGCGTCCGGCGTTCGCGCCCGCCGAGGTCGAGCGCGTGCGCGCGAAGTCGATCTCCGATCTCGCGCTCACGTATGCG
>JAFAMK010000078.1 GCA_019233415.1 Vulcanimicrobiota bacterium | reverse complement strand
CCGGCGCCGCCCGATCCGCTGCAAGCGCCAGCAGCGTCTGCTTCAAATCGACCCCGAGCGCCGCCGCCCGCTCCACCGCAACCGCCGCCGGCAAAGGCGGCGCGTCGCTCGCAGGCGTCGCGGCTGCAGCGGACGCGTTGCTTGCGGCGGCCGCGGACGCGGTGGATGCGGGCGTGTTCGTCGCGGCCGTGTTCGCTGCGGACGGACTTGCGGCGGCGTTCGCTGGGGTCGTCGGCGCAGGAGAGGCGGTGGTCACGGCCGGGGCGGCGGCTTCGGGCGGCACCGTTGCGCGTGCGGCGGCGAGCAGCGTTGCGAGCTTTGGTTCGGCGCCGTCGACGACGTGATCGACGTACGCGGCGATTTGCGCTGCCAGCCTCGGCGAAGCCGGATCGATTCGCCCGACGAACGGCAGCAGCGTGCGCAGCGTCGCAATGTGCGGATCGTCGCTCGCCCGCGGCAACGCGCGTTCGAGCGCGGCCAGCGCAGACGGCAACTTGTCGGGCCGCTGCAGTGCGAGCGTCGCAGCCGAAACGTTGCTCGGCGTGACCGGCAACCGCAGCGCACGCAACAACGCAACGGGTTCCGCGTACGCCGCAAGTCCCGATGTGCGTGACACCGGTTGTGCTGGCGCCGACGACGCGGGCTGCGTCGGTGGCGCCGACGGCCACGCGCTTCGCGACGTGATGAACTCCGGCTGTGCCGTACGCCGAACGGCGGCGTCGAGACCCACGGCTGTCTCGATCTGCGGCGGCGCAACGAACGACGACTGCGGGGGCGGCGGTGCGGCGCTGCGCGATGCAGTCGGCGCGTTCGGCGCAAACGTACCGCGCGTCGAATTGGCCGTGGCGTTCGCGATCGACGCGCGAGCCGCAGCAAGACGCGCTTCGATCGACGTCGGCGGGTCTGCACTCGCACCCGGCCGCTGCGTCGTCACGGCGTCCGGGGAATGCGCCGCCGCTGCTGCAGAGCCCGCGCCGTTTGGCGTCGCTTCCGCGTTCGCGTTCGTCGCGGTTGCGCCGGTCGCGGGTGCCTCGGTCACCGGATTTGCCGTGGTGTTGGCGGTGCCGGCGGAGCCGGGGCTCGGGATAAGACGTTCCGTCGCTGCTGCGAGTGCTTCGCGCGCTGCTGCGACGGCTGCCGATGCGTCGCCGCCGGTGCCCGACGTCGACGTGACGTTCGCGCGCAGCACCGCGCCGGCGAATTGCGCGCTCGCGTTTGGCGCCGCCGGTGTCGCACCCGACGGGGCGCCACCGCGAGTCGGCACGGCGCCCGACGAGCCCGCAGGCGTATTCGACGGCGGCGGGTACGACGTGTGGCCGGGCGCCGGATATGGCGAGCTTGCCGGGGTCGGATATGGCGTGCCCGACGTTGGTGCGTAGGGGGCCGGAGTACCTGGGGCCGGCTGGATCGTCGATGGGACGAAGGCGCCCGGGGGCGGGGCGACGGGGAGGTTCGGGGGGCCGGACTCGACGGCGGCGTCGGCGCCGGTGCCGACGATTTGGAGCAGGATGCGTTCGCCGTCGAAGCCGGTGACGCGGACTTGGAGGACGTCGCCGGGCCGGACGTTCGGCGGAAGCGACGCGGCGACGCGGCGGCCGGCGATCTCGAGCAGGTCGGTCAGGCCGTTCGACGGGAGGACGCGCGCGGTGACGACGGCGTCCTCGACCAGGAGGGCGCGAAGCGCCTGCGCGTCGGCGGCGAGCTGCGCCAGCTCGGCATCGACCAGCGCGGCGAGATCCGCGTTCCCGGCGGCGGCCCCGGCGAGCGGATCGACGCTCATTCAGGTCACGCGGTGAAGTCGATCAGGTGCGCCGGCTCGTCGCGTCCGGCGGCTTCCTCGACGACGTCTTCGAAGCCGGGCTTCCGGCGGTGCTCGTCGGGCTCGTAGGCATCGCCGCGGCCCTGCCGCTCGGCGTTCGCGTCGACCTTGTTGCCGAGGCCTTGGCCGGTCTCGTTGACCCGCTCCTCGCGCACGTCGACGTGGGCGGCGAACGCGGCCTGGGCGGCCTGCTGCGCGGCGCGGGGAGCTTCTTCGGCGCGCTGGGTCAGGGGCGCCGTCTGCGACGCCTGCCAGATCGATCCTTGAATGTCGGTCGGACGGATCGCCACCGTGCTCCCCCTTCTCCTTGGTATATCGGACCGGCGCCGTCCGGGCGCCAGGAGGGGCTTCGGGGGCGTCAGGCCTCGGAAGCCGCTGCGTTTCTCCGAGTATACTTCTGCTTGACGGTGGGGTCGCCCTCACGGTAGCCCAAGTCGGCGCGCAGGGCTCGTAATTTCGTCCGCAGGTGGATGACCGCCTGAGCGTGGATCTGCGAGACCCGCGACTCGGAGACGTTGAGGGCGCCTTTGATTTCCTTGAGCGTCAGGCCCTCGAAGTAGTAGAGCGAGATGACGGTCCGCTCTTGCGGCGGCAGCTCGTCGACCGCACGGATCAGCGCGGCCTTGATCTCGCGGGCCTCGACGGCGCTGGTGACCTCGGTGCCGTCGTCGCGCAACGTGTCCAGCAGCGGAATTTCGTAACCGCGCTCGTTCGGGAGGAACTCTTCGAGCGAGAGGACCGACGTGCCGCGAATCTTTTGCATGAGGACGTCGAGCTCTTTGTGCGTCAGCCCCATCTTCTCGGCGACCTCGTCTTCCGTCGCGGCGCGGCCCAGCTCGATCTCGAGCTGCTGGTAGACGCGCTCCAGCTCGCGCGCGCGCTGGCGAACGGCGCGCGGGACCCAGTCGAGCGCACGCAGCGCGTCGAGGATCGCGCCGTTGATGCGCGTGATGGCGTAGGTCTCGAACTTGACGCCGCGAGCGTCGTCGTACTTCTCGATCGCGTCGATCAGACCCAAGATGCCGTCGTTGATCAGGTCGTTGATCTCGACGTTCGGGGGCAGATTGATGGAAATGCGCCCTGCCACGTACTTCACCAGGTGAAGGTACTTGTGGACGATCTCCTCACGGCTGAGCTCAACTCCGCCGATGACATAACGCGGAGTATCGCGGAGTGCTTTCACGGCCTGCTCCCATGGCGGGACACCCGTCCCGGGTCGCTCACGGCTTCACGCAGGGCGGGACGACCTCCCGTCGGTGTCCCGTCACTTCTGTACGACCTGCGTAAAACCCACGCGAGCGCTCCGTTAAACCTTTCAGAAAGTCTTCATACCGGCGCATACAAGGTGCCGGTCAGCTCGCACAGCGCGCGCGTGACGCCGTCGAGCGCGACGACGCGGTCGACGAGCCCGGCGACCGCGGCCGCGCGCGGCATCCCGTAGACGACGCTGCTCGCCTCGTCCTGACCGAGGACGTAACCACCGCGGTCCTTGATCACGCGCAAGCCCTGGACCCCGTCGTGCCCCATTCCGGTCAGGATGACGCCGAGCGCGCCCGATCCGTACGTCTCGCCGACGGACGCGGCCATCACGTCGACGCTCGGCACGTGTAGCGATTTCTGAGCATCGTCGGCGAGGGTGACGCGCACGTTCCCCGCGCCGCGCGCGACGCGCAGCTGCTTCCCGGCCGGCGCGATGATCGCGGTTCCGGCCGACAGCGGCATGCCGTCGACGCCTTCGACGACGTCGATCTTGCTCGACGCGTCGAGCCGTTCCGCGAGCGGGCGCGTGAAGCCGGGCGGCATGTGCTGCACGACGATGATCGGGATCGGAAAGCCGGCGGGCAGCTTCGGCAGAATCTGCGAGAGCGCGACGGGACCGCCGGTCGACGTGCCGATCGCGACGCAGGTGAACCCACCGGCCGGGCGCGCCGTCGTCGGGCGCGGACGCGCGGGCGGCGGTGGCGGCGCGGGCGCGGGCGGCGGCGGAACGATCGGCCGCGTAGGACGTTCGCCGCGCGCGGCCTGCATCGCGCGCAGGTACGCGCCGCGCGAGCCGAAGTGCTTCACCTTCTCGACCAGCTCGCGCTGCACGTTCACGATGTCGATCAGCGCCGAGTCCGGTTTCGGGATGAAGTCGACCGCGCCGATTTCGAGCGCGCGCAGCGTCGTCTCGGCGCCCTCGCGCGTCAACGCGCTGACCATAATGATCGGCGGGCCGCGCCGCTCGACGATCGCGCGCGCCGCTTCGAGCCCGCCCATCCCCGGCATCTCGACGTCCATCGTGACGACATCCGGCCGCAGCCGTTCGATCATCGCGATCCCCTCTTCACCCGACGCCGCCGTCCCGACGACGCGAATCTCGGGCTCCTTCTCCAGCATCTTCTGGATCGCGCGCCGCATGAACGCCGAGTCGTCGGTCACGACGACGGTGATAACGCGTGAGTTCACGCGGGGACTGCGGCCTTCAGGCGATAGACGATCGCCTCGGGGCCGACGATCGGCTCGTAGAGATCGGTCAGGTGGAACAGCGATTCGGCGTGGCCCAAGAACAGGTAGCCTCCCGGTCGGAGTGCTTTCGCGAACGACTCGACGACTCGCTTCTGGGTCGGCTTGTCGAAATAGATCAGCACGTTGCGGCAGAAGATCGCGTCGAAGGGGCCCTCGGCGGCGACCTTCGGGCCGTCGAGCAGGTTCATCCGGCCGAATGAGACCAAGCGCTTGATTCGCTCGTCCACGACGAAGCCGTCGCCCTGCGGGTGGAACCACTTCTGGATCATCGCGGGCTCGGTCGCGCGGAACGAGAGCGCGCGGTAGAAGCCCCTCTCGGCGAGGTCGAGGACGCGCGGTGAGATGTCGGTCGCGCGGATGGAGAGCATCGCGTCGGCGATCTTGCCGGTGTCGAGCAGCGTCATCGCGAGCGAGTACGCCTCTTCACCCGACGAGCTCGCCGACGACCACAGCCGCACGCGCGGCGAGCGCGCCAGGAACTCGTCGAGGATGTGCGCGGCCAGCGCCTTCAGCTGCGCGCGCTCGCGGAAGAAGTACGTCTCGTTGTTGGAGAGCGCGGAGGCGAGGTCGGTCCACTCCTGCTCGCGGTTCACGTCGTAGCGCAGGAACTCGACGTAGCGCGCGTACGTCTCGAAGCCGCGCTTCGCGAGCCGCGTCGAAAGCCGGCTCAGCAGCAGAAAGCGCTTCTGGTCGTCGTACCAAATGCCGAACCGCTCGCGAATCAAGTCGCGCAGCATGACGAATTCGTCGTCCGAAATATCCAGCACGGCGATGGTGTGTTTTGTCTATGCGTACAGAGCGGAGAGCGAGAACTTCGCCGCCTGGGCATAGAGATACATGCGGTCCAGCGGTCCGAACGCGTCGCGGTCGCTCTGGAGCATCGTGGCGAAACGCGGCGTCTCCTCGAGCTGGCGGAACAGGACGTCGAAACGAGCGGGCCGGCGTTCGAGGAACGTCATCAGCCGGTGCCGCCGCCGCAGGCGCCCGTAGAACCGCCGCTGCACGGCGCGCTCGTAGCCGGGCGCCGCGTCGCGCACGCGCCCTGCATGGCTTTGCGCGACCGCTTCGGCTGCGAGCCGGCCGGTCGTCGCGGCTTCATGAATTCCTTCGCCTGTCGTCGCATCGACCAACCCCGCCGCAGTTCCACCCACGAGTACACCATCGGCACCGATGGTGGTTCGCGGGAGTCCTCCATACAAGAGATTGCCCTCCTCGCGCACGGTGTACGGGATGCCGGGGAACAGCCGCCGCTCGACCGTCGCGAGGAACGCGCCCTGCTCGGCGCGCAGCTCCGCGCCCGGCACCTTCGCTTGAATTCCAAGCCCGATCGAGAGGTGATCGCGCTTGGGGAACATCCACGCGATCACGTTGCGCCCGGAGAACGGGCTGCGGTAGTAGTGCATCTCCAGCGTCGCGTACGCCGCGGGCGCCGCGGGCCGCTCGGGATAGATGCGGTACTGCAAGCACGTGATGAGGCCGGCGCTCCAGCCGGCGTGGCGGAAGCGCGCGTCGACGTCGTCGAGCCGCGCGCTCGAACCTTGCGCGAGGAAGACGCTGCGCGCGCGGATCGTGCGCCGCGTGCCGGCCGCGGCGTCGGCGTACTCGACCACGATCCCGTCACGCTCGCGGCGCAGCGTGCGGAACAGCGCGCCGGTGCGAATCTCCGCGCCCTCGCGGCGCGCAAGGTCGCCGATCGTGCCGTCCAGTTCCTCGCGCGTCGTCGTGTGCGCCGGACCGACCGTGAACGCGTAGGTCTTCTTGACCGTCGAGAGCGTGATCGTCGGCGGGTCGAGGTGCACGATCGAACGCGGCAGGTCGAACTCCTCGCAGAACCCCGGCCGCAAGCCCGCGGCGCAGACGCGCTTCGCGCCGACGACCGCGTCGCGCTCGAGGACCACCGTTGCGACCCCCTGACGGGCGGCCTCCCGGGCGGCCGTTCCGCCCGCCGGCCCGCAGCCTACGATCAGGAAATCGGTCGACTCCATCCGGGCCGGCCCTTTCGCGGCCGAGGCGAGGATGCCCGTTGTGTGCGGAGGACCACGGTCCGGCCGTGCTAAACGGGGGACCGTTCGAAGCGCTCGACCGCGGTCGGGCACTTTCTTTGTGTCGTAAAGGACTATCGGTTTGACAGCACAGCTCGGGATCGAGTTCGGCCTCGGCGCCGGCATCTTGGCGATCCTGTACGGACTCTACTTGATCTCCTGGGTACTCCAGCAGCCGGCCGGCAACGCGACCATGCAGGCGATCGCCGGCGCGATCCAAGAAGGCGCGATGGCCTTCCTCAAGCGCCAGTACACGACGGTCGGGATCGTCGCGGTCGTCCTGGCGATCGTCATCGCCGTCCTGCCCTCCCCGCTCGGCTGGCAGGCCGCGCTCGGCTTCGTGATCGGCGCGGTCCTCTCCGGCGGCGCCGGCTTCATCGGGATGATCGTCTCGGTCCGCGCCAACGTGCGAACCGCCGAGGCGGCGCGCGGCGGGCTCGGCCCGGCGCTCGGCCTCGCGTTCAAGGGCGGCGCCGTGACGGGGCTCCTGGTCGTCGGCCTCGGGCTGTTCGCCGTCAGCGGCTACTACGCGATCATCCTGGCCGTCAACGGCGGCGACGAGGCGAGCTCGCTCGCGGCGCTCGTCGGGCTCGCCTTCGGCTGCTCGCTGATCTCGGTCTTCGCGCGTCTGGGCGGCGGGATCTTCACCAAGGCCGCCGACGTCGGGGCCGACCTCGTCGGCAAGGTCGAGGCCGGGATCCCCGAGGACGACCCGCGCAATCCGGCCGTCATCGCCGACAACGTCGGCGACAACGTCGGCGACTGCGCGGGGATGGCGGCCGACCTGTTCGAGACGTACGTCGTCACGACGACCGCCGCGATGCTGCTCGGCCACCTGATCCTCGGCACCGTGACCGGCGCGACGACCTTCCCG
>JAFAMK010000126.1 GCA_019233415.1 Vulcanimicrobiota bacterium | reverse complement strand
GCGTAGACGTCGTGCTTGCGGCTCTCGCGGATGACGAAGGTGCGGATCGGCGTGCGGCCGGGCGGCAGCTCGTCGATGATCGAGAGGTCCATGTCGGCGTACTTCGTCTGCGCGAGCGTGCGCGGGATCGGCGTCGCGGTCATCGCGAGCGTGTGCGCGGCGGCGGCCTTCCCCCGCAGCCGCAGCCGCTGGTTCACGCCGAAGCGATGCTGCTCGTCGATCACCACGAGGCCAAGGTCGCGGAACGTCACGCGCTCGGTCAGGAGCGCGTGCGTCCCGACCGCGAGCGCCGCCTCGCCGGAGGCGATCTTCTCCTCGGCGCGGCGCCGCTCGCGCGCGCCCTGCGAGCCGAACACCGCTTCGACCGTGACGCCGAACGGGAGCAGCAGCGGCGCGAGCTTGGCCGCGTGCTGCGCGGCGAGAATCTCGGTCGGCGCCATCAAGGCCGACTGCACGCCGCCCTTGTGCGCGAGCACGATCGCCGCCGCGGCGACGAGTGTTTTCCCGCTGCCGACGTCGCCCTGCAGCAGCCGGTTCATCGGCGCGGTGCGGCCGAGGTCGGCCCAGATGCGGTCGATCACGGTGCGCTGCGCGCGCGTCGGCGCGAACGGCAGTTCCGCGGTGAACGCGTCCCACATGCCGTCGGGGAGCGCCAGCGCGTGCGCGCCGCCGGCCGACTCGCGCAGCGCACGCTTGAACGCCGCGGCGAGCGCGATCGTGAAGAACTCGTCGAAGACGATCCGCTCGCGCGCCCGCGCGACCGCGTCCGGGTCGTGCGGCGAGTGGACCTCGCGCCAGGCCTGCGCCAGCGGTGGAAAATCGAACTTCGCCACGAGCGCGGGCGGCAGCGCGTCGGTGTGCTGCGCGATCAGCCGGTCGAGGTTCTTCGCGATCACCGTGCGGATCGTGCGCGTCGGCAGCTCCTTCGTCGCGCCGTAGACGGGGACGATCTCGCCGCGGTACTGCTCGTTCTCGCGAAGTTCGCGGTGCGTGGCGACGTTGATCTCGGGGAGCAGCCCCGCGCGCGTGACGCGGCCCGCGACGAACAGCCGGTCGCCGGGTGCGAGCCGGCCGGCGAGGTAGCGCCGCCCGAACCACTTGGCCTCGATGGCGCCGGTGTCGTCCTGCAGCGTCGCGGTGACGAGCGGGAAGCGGCCGGCGCGCTCTTTCACGCGCACGACGCGCCCGACGATGATCGCCTCGCCTTCGCGCAGCGTCGCGATCGGCATCGGCTCGCGCCAGTCGCGGTACGCGCGCGGCAGGTACGCGAGCAGTTGGTCCGGCGTGTTCACACCCAGCTCGGCGAGTTTCGCGGTGGTTTCGGGACCGATCCCGGCCAGGCTCGCTAGCCCGTGGGTTTGGCGCGTCGCGATAGCTCCGCTCCCACCTCGTCGAGCGCGACGCCGCGCTCCGCCAGCAGCACCAGCGCGTGGTACAACAGGTCGGCGGTCTCCCAGACCAGTTCCGCGCGGTCGGCGTTCTTCGCCGCGATGACGACCTCGGTCGCCTCCTCGCCGATCTTCTTCCCGATCCGGTCGACGCCGCCGGCGAACAGCTTCGCCGTGTACGAGCCTTCGATCGGGTGTTCTTTGCGCGACGCGATCGTGCGCGCGAGCGCGGCGACCGCGCTCGCGAATGCGACGCCGTCAGGCGGCCGCTCCGCACCGTCGAGCGGAAGCGTCGTCGTGAAGCACGACGTCGCGCCGGTGTGGCACGCCGGACCGTCCGGGATGACGCGGTAGAGCAGCGCGTCGCCGTCGCAGTCGAGCGAGACCGAGACGACGCGCTGCGTGTTCCCCGAGGTCGCGCCCTTGTTCCAGAGTTCGTTGCGCGAGCGGCTGTAGAGCCAGGTGGAACCGCTCGCGAGCGTTCTCTCGAGCGCCTCGCGGTTCGCGTATGCGAGCGTGAGCACGGCACCGCTCGTCGCGTCGGCGATCACCACCGGCGCAAGGCCTTCGGCGCCCCAGCGCACGTCGATCGGCGCGTTCACACCGGCACCCGCTCGCGCCGCACGACGATCCCCGCTTCGGCAAGTGCGTCCTTCAAATCGCCGATCGCAAGCTCAGCGTAGTGGAAGAGCGACGCCGCGAGCGCAGCGTCCGCATCGGCCTCGCGAAAGACCGCGACGAAGTCGGCGATCGAGCCCGCGCCGCCCGAGGCGATCACCGGCAGGTCGCACGCATCGCGGATCGCGCGCGTCAGCGGCAAGTCGTAGCCGTCGCGCGTTCCGTCGCGGTCGATCGACGTCACCAGCAACTCTCCCGCGCCACGCTGTTCGCACGCGCGCGCCCACGCGACGGCATCGCGACCGGTCGCGGTCCGGCCGCCGTCGACGACGACCTCGAACCCCGACGGCACGTTCGTCGAACGGCGCGCGTCAATCGCGACGACGATGCACTGCGCGCCGAAGCGCCGCGCCGCCGCATCGATCAGCGCCGGGTCGCGCACCGCGGCCGAGTTGACGCTGACCTTGTCGCAGCCCGCCCGCAAGAGATTGTTCACGTCGTCGACCCCGCGCACGCCGCCACCGACCGCGAACGGGATCGTGAGCTCGCGCGCGACCGCGCGCACGACCTCGAGCGTCGCGCGGCGGCCTTCGACCGTCGCGGTGATGTCGAGGAAGACCAGCTCGTCGGCGCCTTCCGCTTCGTAGCGGCGGGCGAGCGCGACCGGATCGCCGGCGTCGCTCAGATCGACGAAGCGCACGCCTTTGACGACTCTTCCGTCCTTGATGTCGAGACAGGGAACGATCCGGCGCGCCAACACGACCCGCCCTCGTTCGCCGTCAGGAGGCCGCGTCGCTTCCGGCGATCGTGCTGAACTCCGTCGAGACGCTCTCGTCCTCGGCGACGACGCGCAGCGCGATGATCGCCAGGTCGTCCTGCACGCCGCCGCTGTACGCGTCGGCCGAGGCGACGAGCAGGTCGCACAGCGCCTGCGGGTCGGGCGGCGCGTCGCGCAGGATCGCGACGACACGGTCCTCGCCGAGCATCTCGCCGTCGGCCCCGCGCGCCTCGGTCAGGCCATCGGTCGCGAGCAGCACGACGTCGCCGAGCGCGAGCGGGACCGTCTCGGTGCCGTAGCGCTCCTCGGGGTCGATCCCGACGAGCGCGCCGGTCGGCGGGAGCCGCTCGATCAGCGCGCCGCGCCGCACGTACGCGGTCCCGTGCCCGGCGCTGGCGTAGCGCAGCGTCTGGCTGCGCGCGTCGAACGTGCCCAGGAAGGCCACGACGAAGACCGACGGATCGTCGAACGTATTGAGGAAGAGCCGGTTGTAGCGGCGCAGCACCGCGGCCGGGTCGTCGGCGTCGGCGGCGAGCGCGCGGATCGCGTACTGGGTGAAGGCGGCGTGCCGCGCCGCCTCGATCCCCTTCCCGCTGGTGTCGGCGATCAGGAACCAGCCGCGGGTCGGGCCGGCGCGCCACACGTCCAGGACGTCGCCGCCGATCAGCGCCTCGCGGGTCGCGGAGGCGTAGGCCGAGCCGATCTGGGTCGCCGCGAGCCGCTGGCCGCCGACCCGCAGCGTCCGCTGCAGCGCGTCGACCAGCACCTGGCCCTCGGCGAGGCGCGCGACCGCGGTCGCGCGGCCGATCGCATACCACAGCGCGACGATCGCGAAGAGCGTGACGATCCCGGCGCTGATCGCAACGGTCGCGTTGATCCGCCGCCGCAGGTCGGCGTCGACCCGCACGCTGGCCTGGGTCAGCAGGTCGCGCAGCTGGCTCGCGTCGCGGCTCATCTGGTCGGTGATGATCTTGCCGGTCGCCTGCTGCGTGTAGGCTTCGAGCGAACCCGGGTTCTGCAGCAGCGGCAGGGCGACGTCGCGCTCCCAGGTCGTGTGCCGGGCGCGCATGTCGTCGACCGTCTGGATCGCGGCGGCCGGCATTTCGACCTCGCGGAGGCGCGCTTCGAGCTGGCGCGCCTGGCGGTCGAACGCCGGGTCCGGCGGCTTGTCCTCGTCGAGGAAGAGCGGGTCGTGCGTGGCGAGGTAGCCGCGCAGCGAGGTCTCCTCCGCGAGCTGAATCCGGAGCAGCGCGTCCAGGTCGGAGCGGACGTTCGCCAGCCGAATCTGGGCCGTCGAGGCGGCGTCGAGCTGCCGTACGCCGATGAGCGGGCCGGCGATCGCCGTCGCCAGGAACCCCACCACGAGCAGAACGATTGGAGGCGACGCCCAGAATCGAACTGGGGGTGGAGCTTTTGCAGAGCTCTGCCTTACCACTTGGCTACGTCGCCCGACGCGTTGGAGCGGGTGGCGGGAATCGAACCCGCGCGTCAACCTTGGGAAGGTCGCAGGCTACCATTACATCACACCCGCGCCGGGACGGCTCGCTCCGTTCCGCACACTCACGTGCGAACCCTGGCGTTCCCAGAAACGTTTCCCCTGGGTAGAAATGTCCGGCGGGAGCTGTCCCGCCGAACCCGGAGGAACCATGAGACGCCTGCTCGCCCTCGCTCTGAGCCTCGGACTCGTCGCCGCCGCCGGCGCGTCGCCCGCCGTCGCGCAGTCGAGTGACGACCAAACCGAGACGCAGATCGGTCAGCAAGAGTACCAAGCGCTGCAACAAAAGGGCGAGATCATCAGCAGCTCGCCGTACTACGCGATTCTGAATCCGATCGCCCAGCAGATCAAGCGCGTCGCCGATCCGCAATACTTCCACCCGTTCAGCTTCATCCTTGTCCACGAGTCGCAGCCGAACGCGTTCGCGGTCCCGGGCGGCAACGTCTACGTCACCGACTCGCTGATCAAGTTCGTGCAGAACCGCGAAGAGCTGGCCGGCGTGCTCTGCCACGAGACCTCGCACGACATCCATCACGACGTGCTGCACCTGTACCAGAAGCAGCAGCGGACCGCGACCGCCTACACGATTGGCGACATCCTCGCCAACATCGCCACCGGCGGGCGCGCCTCGAACACGATCGGGTCGCTCGCGAACCTCGGCTTCAACCTGCAGACGCAGAGCTTCTCGCGCGAGGTCGAGAGCGCGGCCGATCACAAGGGCGCGATCACCTGCGCCGAGGCCGGGTCCAACCCGTGGGGGATGGTCTGGCTCTTCGAGGCGTTCGAAAAGGCCGACACCGGCGGGCAGATGGAGATGCTCTCCGACCATCCGACCGACAGCCACCGCATCGAGGACCTCAAGCGCGAGTTCGCCGACGATCCGTCCCTGTTCGGCCGCTACTCGGCGAACGTCGCCAGCGCGACGCCGCTGACCGCCGCCGCGAGCCGCGCGGCCGCGGCGCACGCGACGGCCTATCGGCCCGTGAAGCGCAAGGCGAAGGGGATGTTCCCGCCAGGCTCCGGCTACAAGTACTGACGGCGTAAGCTCGGGCGGGAAGGCCCCGCCCGCAGCCCCGTAAAAGCGCTCCGGCCAGGACTCCTAGTTCCTCCGGAGATCGCCTCTTTCGTGCATCCCTTCCGCCTCGCCGTCCGAATCCTCGGCGCCGCGGCGCTCGCGACGCTGGTCGCGACCATGCTCCCGTTCCGGGCGACCTCCGTTCTCGCGCAGACGGCGTTGCGCGCCGAGTCGACGCCGCAAGTGCCGGCACTCGACGCGGCGGACCTCGACCGCACCTGCGCGCCGTGTGACGACTTTTACAAATTCGCGACCGGCGGCTGGCGCACGACGCACGAAATCCCCGCCGGCCATCCGAGCTGGGGCAGCTTCGACGAGCTGGTGCAGCGCAATCGCGACGAACTGCACGCGATCCTCGAAGAGGACGCGAAGAGCACGAACGCGCCGCTCGGCAGCGACGTGCAGAAGCTCGGGACGTACTACCGCGCGTGCATGGACGAGCCCGCGATCGAGCGCGCGAACCTCGCACCGGTCGAGCCGCTGCTGCGCGCGATCACCGCGATCTCCGGCGTCGCGGCGCTCGGCGAACAGATCGCGGCGCTGCAGCGCGCCGGCGTCAACGACGGCCTGTGGTTCGGCTCCGATCCCGACACGAAGGACTCCTCGACGACCGTCGCCGCGCTCGGCCTGGGCGGCCTGGGCCTTCCCGACCGCGACTACTATCTGAACGACGACGCGCGCACCGCGTCGATCCGCGGCGCGTACCGCGCCTACGTCGCGACGCAGTTGCGCAATCTCGGCGACACGGCCGGCGCCGCCGACGCCGAAGCGTCGCAAGTCGTCGGGCTCGAAACCGCGCTCGCGCGCGCGACGCCGACCCGGATCGCACTGCGCGACCCGCGCGCGACGTACCACCCGACCGCGCCCGACAAGCTTACCGCGCTCGCCCCGCACCTGCCGTGGAAGGGCTTCTTCGCGCAGGCCGGCGCGCCGCCGTTCGCGTGGGTCGACGTCGGCGTTCCGTCGTTCGTCCGCGCCTACGACGCGCAGCTCGCCGCGACGCCGCTCGACACGTGGAAGGCGTATTTGCGCTTCCACCTCGCCGACTCGCTCGCGGCCGTGCTCCCGGCGCGCTTCGCCGACGCGTCGTTCGCCTTCCGCAGCGGCGTGCTGTACGGCGTGAAGGAACAGCTGCCGCGCTGGCAGCGCTGCACGAGCGCGACCGAGTACGCGCTGCGCACGCCGCTCGGCAAAGCCTACGTCGCGCGCCGCTTCCCGCCGGCGGCGAAGGCCCGCGCGCAGGCGATGGTCGCCAACCTGCGCGCGATGCTGCGCAGCGACGTCGCGGACCTCGCGTGGATGAGCCCGCGCACGCGCGCGCGCGCGGTCGCGAAGCTCGACGCGTTCACCGAAAAGGTCGGCTATCCCGACACCTGGGTCGACTACTCCACGCTGGACGTTCCGGATGGCGCGCCGTACGCCGTGCTCGCGCTGCGCGTGCGCGACTGGAACCATGCGCGCGAGATGGCGCGGATCGGAAAGCCCACCGACCGCACGTTGTGGGGACTGACGCCGTCGAGCGTCAACGCGTACTACAACGTGACGAACAACGAGATCGTCTTCCCGGCCGGGATCTTTCAGCCGCCGTTCTTCAACGCCGACGCCGACGACGCGGTGAACTACGGCGCGATCGGCGCGGTGATCGGGCACGAGATGACGCACGGGTTCGACGACCAAGGCCGCCAGTTCGACGCGCGCGGCAACCTCGCGAACTGGTGGACGCCGCAGGACGCGGCGCGGTTCGACCGCCGCGCGGCGTGCATCGTGACGCAGTTCGACCGGCTCGAACCGCTGCCGGGCGTGCACGAGAACGGCAAGCTCGTGCAGGCCGAAGCCGTCGCGGATCTCGGCGGGACGACGATCGCGTTCAAGGCGTTCCAGCGCACCGCGCAGTACGCGGCGCACGAACCGATCGACGGCTTCACGCCGGAGCAGCGCTTCTTCCTCGCCTACGCGCAGGTGTGGCGCTCGCTGGAAACCGAGGATTACACGCGCCAGCTCGCGGCGATCGACCCGCATCCGAACGACCGTTTGCGCGTGGCCGGCACGCTTTCCAACATGCCCGAGTTCGCCGCGGCGTTCTCGTGCGCAGCAACCTCTTCCATGGTACGAAAGGACCGGTGTCAAGTCTGGTGATGAATCCCGTTCGATTTGCGGTGCGCGCGCTGGGTGCCGCCGCTTTGACCGCACTCGTCGTCGCATCACTCCCGTTCGCCGCAACCGGCGCCCGCGCGGCGGGACCGGCGGTAGCGACCGTGCCGGCACTCGACCCGGCCAACCTCGACCCGACGTGCAAGGCCTGCGACGACTTCTACCAGTTCGCGACCGGCGGCTGGACGAAGACGCACGCGCTGCCGACCGGGCGCCCGCGCTGGGGCGGCTTCGACGAGCTGGCGCAGCGCAATCGCGACGTGCTCCACAACATCCTCGAAGAGGACGCGAAGGTCACGAACGCGCCGGCCGGCAGCGACGCGCAGAAGCTCGGCGCGTTCTACCGCGCGTGCATGGACACCGACGCGATCGAAAAGGCCGGCACGACGCCCGTCGCGCCGCTGCTCGACGCGATCAACGCGGCAAAGGACGTCCCGACGCTCGTCACGGCGATCGTGCAACTGCAGCGCAGCGGCGTCAACGTCGGCCTGCCGTTCATCGCCACCGCCGACACGAAAGATTCGTCGAAGCAGATCGCGGGGCTCGCCTTCGGCGGGCTCGGGCTTCCCGACCGCGACTACTACTTCAACGCGGGTGACCGCGCCGACAAGATTCGCAGCGCCTACCATGACTACGTCGCATCGCAGCTGACGAACCTCGGCGACGACGCGACCGCGAGCGCGACCGAAGCGGCGGCGGTGATCGCGCTCGAAACGAAGATCGCCGACGCGACGCCCAAGCGCGCCGACCTGCGCGACCCGACCAAGACCTACAACCCGACCTCGCTCGACAAGCTCGCGGCGCTCGGCCCGAACATCCCGTGGCCGGCGTTCTTCGCCGCGTACCATGCGCCGGCGTTCGACACGGTCGACGTCACCGTCCCGGCCTATGTGACCGCGTACAGCACGCAGCTCACCGCAACGCCGCTCGACGCGTGGAAGGCGTATCTGCGCTTCCACGTCGCGGACGCGTACGCGAACCAACTGCCCAAGCGGTTCGAAGACGCGAACTTCGGCTTCCGCAGCGGCGTGCTGTTCGGCGTGACCGCGCAGCTCCCGCGCTGGCAGCGCTGCACGACCGCGACGGACGCGTCGCTGCGCGACGTGCTCGGCCGCGCGTACGTCGCGGCCGCCTTCCCGCCCTCGGCGAAGGCGCGCGCGCAAGCGCTCGTCGACAACCTGCAGGCGACGCTCCACGACGACATCGGCACGCTCGACTGGATGAGCCCGCAGACGAAGACGCAGGCCGAAGTGAAGCTCGCCGCGTTCACCAAGAAGGTCGGCTATCCCGACAGGTGGGAAGACTTCTCGACGCTGACGATCCCGAACGACGCGCCGTACGCGGCGAACGCGCTCGCGGTGCAGCAGTGGAACAACGCCCGCACGATCGCGCGGATCGGCACGGCGACGAACCGCGCGCGGTGGGGGATGACGCCGCCGACCGTCAACGCGTACTACAATCCCTCGAACAACGAGATCGTCTTCCCGGCCGGCATCCTCGGCCCGCCGTTCTTCAACGCCAACGCCGACGACGCGGTCAACTACGGCGCGATCGGCGCCGTGATCGGCCACGAGATGACGCACGGCTTCGACGACGAGGGCCGCCAGTTCGACGCGAAGGGGAACCTCACCGACTGGTGGCAGCCGTCCGACGCCGCCGCGTTCAAGGCGAAGGCGCAGTGCATCGTCGACGAGTTCGACGCGTTCGAACCCGCGCCGGGCCAGCACGAGAACGGCCGGCTCGTCCAGGGCGAAGCGATCGCCGACCTCGGCGGTTTGACGATCGCGTACAAGGCGTTCGAGCGCACCCCGCAGGCGAAGGCGCACCAGATGCTCGACGGCTACACGCCGGAGCAGCGCTTCTTCCTCGCGTACGCGCAGGTCTGGCGCTCGATCGCGACCGAGGGTTACATCCGCCAGATCGCGGCGACGAACGAGCACCCGTGGGACAAGTACCGCGTCCTCGGCACGCTCTCGAACATGCCGGAGTTCCAAGCCGCGTTCCAGTGCCCCGCCACCTCGGCGATGGTCCGCAAGAACCGCTGCCAGATCTGGTGATCTAACGCTCGCGCGGGGCGGGGAGCTGCATCGGCAAGCCGACGTAGTTCTCCGCCAGCGCGGCCGACGCAGCCTTTGAGGAGACGACGTAATCGAGTTCGGCGAGCTGCAAGCGCTGGCCGAACGCGTCGTCTTCGTCGTTACGGTGGAGCATCGAGGTCATCCACCACGAGAACCGCTCCGCCTTCCACACGCGCCGCAGGCACGTGTCCGAGTACGCGGCGAGCCCGGCGTCGCTTCCGTCGTCGTAGTGCTCGCGCAGCGCGGCGGCGAGCACCGCGACGTCGGCGACCGCGAGGTTCATCCCCTTCGCCCCGGTCGGCGGCACGATGTGCGCCGCGTCGCCGGCGAGGAACAGTCGCCCGTACGGCATCGGCTCGACGACTTATCTGTGCATCGGCGTGATCCCATTTTGGAGCACCGGCCCGCGCGGCAGCGGCGGTGCCGGTTCAGCGCCCGCGAGCCGGGCCTCCAGCTCCTCCCAGATGCGATCGTCGGACCAGTTCGCTTCGTCGTCGTCGGCGTCGACTTGGAGGTAGAGCCGCGAGATGGTGTGCGAGCGCATCGTGAAGAGCGCGAAGCCCC
>JAFAMK010000065.1 GCA_019233415.1 Vulcanimicrobiota bacterium | reverse complement strand
TCTCGCACCAGACGATCAACATCTTCTCGGCGATCGGCCTGATCATGCTGTTCGGGCTCGTCGCGAAGAACGGGATCCTGCTCGTCGACTACGCGAACACGCTGCGCAAGCGCGGGCTCACGTACGTCGAAGCGATCTTCACCGCCGGTGGAACGCGCTTGCGGCCGATTGTGATGACGACGGCGGCGATGGTCTTCGGCATGCTGCCGCTCGCGACGGGACACACCGAAGGTGGCGAGATTCGCCAGTCGATGGGGATCGTGCTGATCGGCGGTCTGCTCAGCTCGCTGTTTCTCACGCTCTTCCTCGTCCCGGCGACGTACGTCACCGCGAACCGCATCGCGGGCTGGTTCGCGGAACGCCGCGCGCGCCGCGCGGAAGCACACCTGCCGAGCGACGAGCCGCTTGCGGTTCCTCAGATGCCGGCCGGCGCGATGGGCGGCGACTAGGCACTCGGCGAGTGTCGGCCCCGAAAGGGGCCGATACATCTGAGAAACCTCTGAGAACGGGTAAGGGGACCTCCGGCAATACGCTGCACGGAGGTCCTCGTCTCTATGGCTTCATTCCAGCAACGAACGCGCTCCGCATTCGCCACCTTGGTTCTGCTGACGCTCATGCTCGCCGCGCCGGCGGTCGCCGCCGGACCCGTCAGCGTGCAAGTGAACGGCAACACGCTGAACCTCAACCCCGCGCCGAGCGAACGCGCCGGCCGCGTCTTCGTTCCGCTGCGCGGCGTCTTCGAAAATCTCGGCGCGAGCGTCGTCTACGCGAGCGGCGTCATCAACGCGACGGGCCGCGGTCACACGGTCTCGTTGCGCATCGGCTCGCAGACGGCGACGGTCGACGGACAACAGCAGACGATCGACGTCGCACCGTTCATCATCGGCGCGTCGACGTACGTTCCGCTGCGCTTCGTCTCGCAGGCGCTCGGCGCGACGGTCAACTACGACGGCACGAACCGCATCGTCGCCATTTCGACCAACGGCAACGCACCGCCGCCGCCGGCGAATACGCCGTCGAGCGGCAGCGCGATCTCGCTGACCGACCTGATCCCCGCGCGCGGCGCGAGCGTCTCGTCGCGGACACCGACGATCGAGGCGCGCTTCTCCGGAGGAAACGTCGATCCGAACTCGATCCATATCTACCTCGACGACCTCGACGTCACGAACGACGCGACGCGCTCGCCGCGCGGCTTCACCTACGCACCGCGTTCGCCGCTGCAGTCGGGGACGCACCGCATTCGTGTGACCGGGGCCGACGCCAACGGCGGTTCGTTCAACCGCAGCTGGTCGTTCTCGTCCGGGACGTCGGGCGGACAGACCTCGATCTACAACGTCCGGCCGACCGACGGCGCGCAGGTGACGAACCAGTTCGTCGTCGCCGGTCGAACGACGCCGGGCTCGCACGTCACCGTGCAGGTCGGCGTCTCCGGCGAACGGTCCACGATCGGCGGCATCATCGGCTCGATCCTGAGCGGCGGCCAGACGAACAGCGCGAGCTATAGCCTCACCGCCGACGGCAACGGCTACTTCACGACGCAGGTCAACATCGGGGCGCCGTCCGGCAGCTCGTTGCTGATGGTCATCAACGCCACCGATCCGCAAAGCGGCGCGACCGCCACCCCGGTCAGAGAATCGCTCTCGATCAGATAGTTTTCTCGATCCACGCGATGGCGCGCGCTAGGATCTCGGGTTGCCGTTCGGCCCAGAGCGGCAGCCCGGACTCGGCCGTGCCGGAGTAGGCGTAGAACTCGGACGGCGGGCCGGCGGTCGCGGCGAAGGCGTCGGCCGAGCGGGCCGAGACGGCGTCGAGCTCGCCGTAGACGAGGTAGCACGCGCGCGGCGCGAAGGCGCCCGGGCCGCCGACGGCGCGGGCACGCTCCTCGTCGAGCGAGACGCAGACGGTGCTGTTCCCGCCCCAGCCGCGGGCGCTCCCGGCGTAGG
The DNA here is from genome assembly GCA_019233415.1 of Vulcanimicrobiota bacterium. Lineage (GTDB taxonomy): Bacteria > Vulcanimicrobiota > Vulcanimicrobiia > Vulcanimicrobiales > Vulcanimicrobiaceae > Vulcanimicrobium. The sequence continues at coordinate 1,716 of JAFAMK010000065.1, read as the reverse complement.
CGAGGTCGGCGCCGAAACCGGCCCCCAGCAGCGCGATCTGGCCCGGGATGTGCTTCGGCTGGCGCGCGGCGAAGGCGACCGCGGCGCGGACGTCGGTCGGGTGGACGTGCGGCGACTCGAGGTCGGCCGGGTCCGGCCGGAGCAGGGCGTGGCGCATATCTTGTCTCACCGATTCGCCGTGCCCGCGCAAGTCGAAGGTCAGCACGTTCCAGCCGCGCGTGAGGAAGAGCGGCACGTAGGGGTCCCAGCACGTCCGGTCAGCCCCCGCGTCGTGCAGCAGAATCAGCGTCAGGCCGCGCTCGGCGCGGCTCTCGGCGTAGGACCCGCGCACGTGAACGCTGTCCTCGCTCAGAAAGGTGACCGATCGGCCACCGGAGGACGGCACGTGCGTCATCTCCGGTGAGTTCTGAGGTCGACGGGCGACGGTCCTCTCGCCTCGCATTCATAACCGGAGCAGCGGCCGGTCTCCCGAAGGGCATAGCGATCGAGCTGGCGCGTGCCGGCGACCGGATCGCCTTTACGTACCGCCCGGGCGGGACCCCGCCCGACGCGGCGCTAGCCGTGCTGCGGGCCTACGACGCAGAGGCACTCGCCGTCCCGGCCGACTTCGCGCGGCCCGAGGCGGCCGCCGAGGCGGTGCGCGCCGTCGAGGCGGCGCGCGGGCCCATCGACGTCCTCGTCCACGGGGTCGGCCCGCTCGTGCTGAAGCGCTTCGCGCGCTGCGCGCCGGACGACTACCGGCTGATGGTCGAGGCGAACTTCGGCTCGGCGGTCGCGCTCGCGTTCGCCGTGCTGCCCGGAATGCGCGAGCGGCGCTACGGGCGGCTCGTCTTTTTCGGAATGAACGGCTCGTCGGTGACGCAGCCCGCGCGCGGGCTGGCGCTTTACGGGGCTGCGAAGGCCGCGGTCGTGACCTTCGCGCGCACGCTCGCGCTCGAAGAAGCGGCGCACGGGATCACCGTCAACATCGTCGAGCCCGGCGACATCCGCGACAAGGGCGCGGACCGGGCGGCGGCGCGCGACCACGCAGCGAACAACCCGACCGGTCATGCGGGCTCGTGGGAAGACGTCGCGGCTGCGGTACGATTCCTGACGGCGGACGACAACGGTTTCTTGAACGGAGTGGTGCTGGGCGTGAACGGCGGGCTGACGGGGCCGCACGAGTGAGGTACGCGACGTGGGTGATCGTCGCGTTCGTCACGCTGCTGCGCGCGGTCGCGGCGGCGAAAGTTCCGCTGACGGGCGATGAGGCCTACTACTGGGAATGGTCCAAGCATCTCGCCTTGGGCTACGCGGACCATCCGCCGATGGTCGCGTACCTGATCGCGCCGTTCTCGTGGTCGACCGAGAACCCGATCCTGATTCGGCTCGGCTTCCTCTTGTGCGGGGTCGTCGCGACGCTCGCCGCGGCCGCCGCCGCAAAGCGGCTCACCGGCGACGAGCGCGCCGGCATGGTCACCGCGCTCGCGATGACGCTCGCGCCGATGCTCTCGGTCGGCTTCGTCATCGCGACGCCCGACGGTCCGCTGATGGCGGGTTGGGCGCTCTGCCTCTACCTCGCCGTGCGCGCGTCGCAGACGCGCGCGCGCGCCGACTTCGTCCTGCTCGGGTTCGCGCTCGCCTTCGCGCTGCTCTCGAAGATGTTCGCGTTCGCGCTGCTCGCCGGGATCGTCGCGTGGGCGCTGGCGCCGTCGCGCCGCGCGCTGTGGCGCCAGG
>JAFAMK010000062.1 GCA_019233415.1 Vulcanimicrobiota bacterium | reverse complement strand
ACCCACTGCTCGCGGTCGCTCGCGATCTCGTTGACCACGCGGCTGAGGATCGGTTCGCGCACGCCGTAGCGGTGCAGAATCTGCGCGACCTCGGCCTTCTCTTCGTTCGGAATTTCCTGCGTCTCGCGGACCTCGCGCGCGTACTCCTTCGCGTAGTGCGCAGCCTCGCTGCGCGCGGCGAGGTAGCCGCCCAGGCCCATCGAGATCGCGCCCGCGACGATCTCCGCAAGACCCGCCGTCAGCACGATCCCGCTCGCAGCGACGGCCCCCGTGACGCCCGCCGCGAGGGCGAAGGGGACGGTCAGCCCGTCGGCCATCCCGAGGACCAGGTCCCGGATCGTGCTCGGCTCGGCGCCGTGAGACTCGTGGTCGGCGACGTGGATCATCCGCGGAGTGTACCGGAGCGGCCCGATTTCGTCACGCCTGCGACGGCGTGTGAGGCACGCCGAACGCCGGCGGCGAAGGGGATCGGGTGACGACCCAGACACCGCATCCGACCGTGGACATCGCGCATCTCCGCCACACCGCCGCGCACGTGCTCGCGTACGCGGTGCAAGACCTCTTCCCCGACGCGAAGCCGACGATCGGTCCCGCGATCGAGAACGGGTTCTACTACGACTTCGACCGTGCGGCGCCGTTCACGCCCGAAGACCTCGAACGGTTGCAGGCGCGGATGCGCGAGATCGTCGCGGCGGACTACCCGATGACCGGCCGGCGCGTGACGCGCGAGGAAGCGATCGCCGCGTTCCGCGAGAACCCGTACAAGGTCGAGATCGCGCGCGAGATCCCCGAGGGCGAGCCGATCACGCTCTACACGATCGGCGAGTTCACGGACCTGTGCCGCGGCGGCCACGCCGACTCGACCGGCGCGATCGGCGCGCTGGAGCTGCTCTCGGTCGCCGGCGCGTACTGGCGCGGCAAGGCCGAGAACGCGATGCTGCAGCGCATCTACGGGACCGCGTTCTTCACCCCGCAGGAACTCGACGACTACCACGTCTTCCTCGACGAGGCGGCGAAGCGCGACCACCGCAAGCTCGGCCACGACCTCGACCTCTACCACGTCGACGACCTGGCCGGCGGCGGGCTGATCTTCTGGCACCCGAAGGGCGCGATCATGCGCGGGATCGTCGAGCAGTTCATTCGCGACGGACTGCGCGAGCGCGGTTACCTGCCGGTCGTCACGCCGCACGTCGTGCACGAGAACCTCTATGCGACGTCGGGGCATCTGGAGAACTTCGCAGACTCGATGTTCGGGCCGATCGACGTCGAAGGCCAGACGTTCCGGCTCAAGCCGATGAACTGTCCCGGTCACATCCTGATCTATAAGAACGAAGGCCGCTCGTACCGCGATCTGCCGCTGCGCTACAGCGAGTTCGGGACGGTCTACCGCTTTGAATTGAGCGGAACGCTGCACGGGCTCACGCGCGTGCGCGGCTTCACGCAGGACGACGCGCACCTCTTCTGCACGCCGGACCAGCTGCAGGGTGAGTTCGAGCAGACGCTCGACGAGGCGCTGCGCCTGATGAAGGCCTTCGACTTCGACGGGTTCGAGTATTTCCTGAGCACGCGCGAGCAGCGTGGCCCGACCGACGAGATCGCCGAAGCGGCGATTCGCAAGGCGCTCGAATCGCACGACCTTCCGTACGGCATCGACGAGGGCGGCGGCGCGTTCTACGGCCCGAAGCTCGACATCAACCTGCACGACGCGATCGGCCGCAAGTGGCAGCTCGGCACGGTGCAGGTCGACTTCGTTCTGCCCGAGCGGTTCGACCTGAAGTACCGCGGCGCCGACGGCGCCGACCACCGCCCGGTGATGATCCACCGCGCGCTCGCCGGCTCGATGGAGCGGTTCTTCGGCGTGCTGATCGAGCACTTCGCGGGGAACTTCCCGTCGTGGATCGCGCCGGTTCAGGCGATGGTCGTGCCGATCTCCGAACACCAGCTCGACTATGCGTACGACGTGCGCGACCAACTGCGCGCGCGCGGCTTCCGCGCCGAAGCCGACAGCTCGAACGAGAAGCTCGGCTACAAGATCCGCCACTGGAAGACGCAGAAGCTTCCGTACATCCTCGTCGTCGGCAAGAGCGAGATGGCCGAGGGCACGGTGAACGTCAACGAGCGCGGCGTCGAAGACAAACGGACCGAGACGGTCGACGCATTCGCAAACGAGCTCGCGGAGCGCGTCGCCTCACGGAGGTAGCACCGTCCATGCTGCTGCTCGGGATCGAGACGTCGTGCGACGACACGGCGACCGCCGTCGTGCGCGACGGCGTGCGCGTGCTCTCGAACGTTTCGACGAACCAGGACGCATTCCACGCGAAGTACGGCGGGATCGTCCCGGAGATCGCCTCGCGCCGCCACGCCGCGCTGCTCTCGGCCGCGGTCGACGACGCGCTGACGCGCGCCGGCGTCGCCCTCGATGGCCTCGACGGGATCGC
>JAFAMK010000010.1 GCA_019233415.1 Vulcanimicrobiota bacterium | reverse complement strand
CTGACCGACGCGCTCTCGACGATCGGCGGCGTCGACGTGACGCAGGACTCGAACGACCCGAACGCGCCGCAGACGATCTCGCTGCGCGGCCACGACGAGTCGCAGACGGCGATCACGCTCGACGGGATCCCGCTCGGCGCGCCGGGCGCGGCGACGAACCTGCGCTCGGTCAACACCGACCTGTTCTCCGGCGCCGGCGTCAGCTTCGGCGCGCAGGCGGGTTCGCTCGGCGGCTCGGTCAACTTCCGCACGCTCCAGCCGACGCAGACCTGGCAGACGAAGTTCTCCTCGGGCTACGGCACCTACGACCGCTACAACTACCAGATCGGCGAGACCGGCTCGATCGGCAAGCTCGGGATCGCGCTGCTCCACACCAAGCGCGCCGGGAACAGCGCGCTGACCTTCCAGGACTACACCGACCAGAGCGGGATCGACTACGCGCACGGCGGCGAGAACGCGAACATCGGCGACTTCCTCAAGCTGCGCTACTCGCTGAACGACCGCACGACGCTGATGGCGACGGCGCTGCAGAACAATCAGGCCAACTCGTCGCTCTGCACGCAGTTCGTCACGCCGCTGCCGTGCGGGATCGGTCCCGACAACGGCAACTCCGGCAAGTTCCAGTTCGGCTACCTGACGGTGCAGTCGCTGATCGGCGACACCGCGGTCACGGTGAGCGGCTACGTCAACGACAACAACTCGTTCACGAACGACCTCAACCGCTACATCCTCAACACGTGCCCGGCCGGCTCGCCGCCGGGCTGCACCGTCGGCCCCGTGCTGAACCCGTACTCGGCGCAGAACGGCTCGCTCGCGCGCGGGGTCGCCGGCAGCGCGACGCTCACCCGCGACAAGCACACGATCACGCTGAACGGCTCGACGTACGCCGGGATCACGACCTTCACGCCGCTCGTGCTGACCGGGACGAGCGCGCAGTTCGTGCGCCCCTCGACCTTCTCGACCGCCTCGCGCACCGTGCAGCTCTCCGACGCGTTCAAGGTCAACGACAAGCTGACGCTCGGGCCGAACGTCTCGTACGCCGGCACGACGGGCGCGGGCTCGTCGATCCTGGCCGGCTTCAGCGCGACCTGGCGGCCGCAGTCGCCCGACACGTACAGCGCGTCGCTCTCGTTCGGCAGCTCGCAGCCGGCGAACGGGCTCGTGCGCACGTTCAGCGACCCAAACTCCGCGCGCGTCAACTGCTTCGCCGGCACGGCGCAGGTCAGCGGGCCCGGCGACCAGCCGACGCACCAGTCGGCGGCCAACTACGACTTCTCGTGGACGCACCAGTGGTCGCACGGCCAGTTCTCGCTCAGCGCGTACCGGCAGACGCAGGCCGGCCAGCTCGTCAACGCGCAGGTCACCGGCGACAGTCTCGGCATCGGCGACCCGTCGAACCCGTTCGGGAGCGCGTACTACGGCGCCGTCGTCGGCTACTTCTCGAACGTCTGCCCGGGCTTCCCGGTCCCGACGCCCTCGCAGGTCTACGTCTCGCAGCTCGTCGGCAACACGACGCGCCTGTACCAGGGCTACACGCTCAACGCGAACATCGGCCTCGGCAAGAACGTCGTGATGATCCCGTCGTACACGACGAGCGGCGCCGAGGTGACCGCGGCCGACCCGCGCTACACCGGGCTCGACAGCACGCTGATCCTCGACAACCAGCTTCCCGGCCGCCCGCTGCACACCGGAAACCTCACGGTCGATGCGCTGTACGCGCCGGCGCAGCTCGAAATTCTCGCGAACGCGCACTACGTCGGGCCGAACAACAACCAGTTCATCGCGCCGTACACGCTGGTGAACGTCGGCCTCTCGCACCCGCTCGGGCTCGGGCGGATCACGTTCTTCGAGTCGAACATGTTCAACAGCGAGTCGGGGACGTTCTCGACGCTGCAGTACGCGCAGCCGATCCCGCTCAGCGGCGGCGGCTTCCTGTTGCAGGCCGCGCGGCCGAACGCGCCGCGCGCGTTCAACGTAACGTACTCGTTCAACACCGGCGCACGCGCCGGCGCAGGCTTCGCGCGCGCCGCGGGTGCCGGGCGCGGGGGCGCTCAGACCGCCGCGACGGCCGGGAACCAGGGGCCGGGGGCGCAGCGCCAAGGGCTCGGCTTCGGCCGGCTGAACTTCAGCCCGCCGCCGCCGGGCACCGACCCGCTCAGCCTCGATCCCAAGCGCGCGGAGTGCACCGCCGACCTCAAGGCCGAGGCGCAGAAGGTCCTCGCGCAGCTCGGGGTCGCCGCGACCGCGTACGGCGCCGGCCAGCCGCTGCCGGACGTCGAGGGCCTCGACCTTGCCCCGCACGGGGACCCGAAGGGCGCGTGGTACTTCGCGGTCGACCCGAAGATCCCGGACAACGTGCTCCAGGCACTCCGCCAGCGCGCCGCCGCTGCACGAGCCGGCGCCGGCGGCCCGGGCGGTCCGCGCCCGGGTGCGTTCGGTGGCCCGCCCGGTGAGGGTGAAGGGGGACCGCCGGGCGGCTTCCAGCAGCGCGTCACCGCGACGTCGCCGGACAGCTCGCGCAGCCCGGGGCCGCAGTTCACCCCGCCGCCGGAACTGGTCGCCGCGCTCGCGCCGCTGCGCGCCGTCGCTTCGTGCTCGTACGGCACCGTCATGACGACGACCGAGGCGAAGGCGAAGGGCTTCGACATTCAGCCCGGCGCGCAGCTCGCCGTCCGCCGCGCCGATGCATCGCCGGCACCCGGCGCGTCACCGGCACCCGGCGCATCGCCTGCGCCGCAGCCGTCGCGGAGTCCCGGTCCGGGTGGCCCGGGTGGTGGCCCCGGCCGGCGCGGCGGCGTCTTCTACTACGCGCCGGGGATCGGGCTGTTCGTGGTCCGGCCCCCCGACCTCGGAACTGGCGGCGGCAGCGTCAAACAGTAGGGCCATGGCCGCTGCACCTCGCGTCGTCGTAATCGACGACGAACGCCACCTCCGCGAGCTGCTGGAGCTCGGGCTCGCGGAGGACGGTTTCGACGTTCGTTCGGCACCCGACGGCCGCGCGGGGCTGCAGCTCGTGCGCGACTGGCGCCCGGACGCGATCGTCCTCGACGTGATGCTACCGTTCGTCGACGGGCTCGAGCTCTTGCCGATGCTGCGCCGCGTCACCGAGGCGCCGATCCTGATGCTCAGCGCGAAGGCCGACACCGACGACCGGATCACCGGGCTGCGGCGCGGCGCCGACGACTACATCTCGAAGCCGTTCGAAATGTCGGAATTGGTCGCGCGGCTCTACTCCGCGTTGCGCCGGCCGCGGCTCGAACAGCCGTCCGTCGTGGCGTACGCCGACCTGACGATCGACCTCGACCGGCGCGACGTCAAGCGCGGCGAGCACCGCATCGAGCTCTCCGCGCGCGAGTACGCGCTGCTGCTGACGTTCGTGCGCAACCCCGAGCGCGTGTTCACGCGCGATCAGCTGCTCGACCTCGTCTGGGGCACCGATCGCGACGTCGGCCCCGGCGCCGTCGAGACGTACGTCTCGTACCTGCGCGCGAAGATCGACGCCGGGTTCGAGCCGAAGCTGATCCGCACGATCCGCGGCGCGGGCTACGCGCTGCGCACGCACTAGGCGCGCACGATGTTCACCAGCTTCGCGCGGCGGTTGACGGGCTGGTACGTCGTCGGCGCGGTGACGCTGGTCGCTTCCGTGCTCGGCGCGTTCGCCGTCGTCGGCCTCGTGCTCTACGTGCACACGATTCAGGACGGGATCGACGCCGCTGCGCGCGACGCGCAGGCGTTCTCGGTGCGCGCCGCGATTCGGCACCAGAGCTTCATCGACTCCGCGCTCGAGGTCGAGCAGCGGCTGGCGCGCCCGGGGATTCGCATGATCGCGGCGCAGCGCGGGGACGGACCGCCCCGCCAACTCGTCATTCCGAATGCGACCAGCATTCCGCTGCTCGTGCGGGGACCGACGCCGGCGCGACCGCGTGCCGAGCCGTCGCGCGTGCCGCAGGCGCAGAGCCCGGCACAACCTGCCGACCAACCCACGCAGCCGCCGGCCTCGGTGATCGACGGCCAGGTCGAACACATAGATCCGCACGAGCTGCGCCTGAGCGGAAGCCGGATCGGCTTCGCGCTCGGGACCGCGCTCGGCGCGCACTTCGACCGCGTCGACCTGGCCGACGGCGACCTGCGCATCTACCCCGACCCCGATGCGACCGAACACCTCACGTTCTGGCTGTTCGGCGGCGTCGTCGCCCTCAGTGCGCTGGCCGGCCTTCTCGCATGGTTCGGCGGCCGCTACATCACCGGGCAGGTGCTGCGCCCGCTGGTGGAGGTCACGCACGCGCTGCAGCGCTTCGCGACGCGCGACTTCACGCCGCAGCCGATCGCGGTTGCCGGAAAGAGCGAGTTCGACGCGATCGCCGTCGCGTACAACGCGGCGGCCGCGCAGGTCGCCGCGGCGTTTGCCGAGCGCCAGCAGGCCGAAGGCCAGATGCGCCAGTTCGTGGCCGACGCCGGCCACGAGCTGCGCACGCCGCTGACGATCGTGCTCGGCTACATCGACTTGCTGCGGCGCAAGGCCGACGGCGGCGACGAGCGCTCGCGCCGCATCTTCACCTCGATCTCGATCGAAGGCGCACGGATGCGCACGCTGATCGACAACCTCGTGCTGCTGGCGCGCATGGAAGGCGACGACGTGCGTGCCTTGGAGCCGTTCGAACTGTGCCCGCTGCTCGAACAGATCGTCGATGCGCGCAAGCTGCTGCACCCGCGCCTCGCGATCGGCCTCGCCTGCGAGGTCGACGCAACGGTGATCGGCGACCAGACCGAGATTCAGGAAGCGATCGCGAACGTCGTCGACAACGCGATCAAGTACGCGCCCGGCTCACCGATCCGCATCCTCGCGCGCGGCGCCGCCGGCGGCGTCGAGGTCGCGATCGCCGACGAGGGTCCCGGAATCCACCCCGACGACCGCACCGCGATCTTCGACCGCTTCTACCGCGGCGCGACGCGCGGCGAGGTCGAAGGTTCCGGCCTGGGCCTCGCGATCGCCAAACGCGCCGTCGAACGCGCCGGCGGCACCCTCACCCTCGCCGACACGTCCCCCACCGGCACGACCTTCGTACTGAAACTCCGCGCCGACCGCGTGCGGCCGCGCGCGGTCAGCCCTTCGCGAGCGTGACCATCTCGCGCATGCGCGGGTGGTCGCGCTCCTGGTTTTTCATCCAGTCTTCGAGATCAGGCACGGACGCGCCGGTGCGGAAGCGCCAGTAGTAGACGTTCAGGTCGCCCATGAAGGCGAAGCGCTTCTTCGCGTCGGCGCGCGCGGCGGCGTAGTCGGCGAACGAGTCCTGGTAGGCGCGGATCGAGCCGAATTCGCGTTCGAGGTCGAGCAGCGCGAGGGCGTTCTTGATCGTGCCTTCGAGCTTCGGGCGCGAGTGGATGATGCCGTCGGTCGCCATCAAGCGCTCGACGTCGGCTTCGCCGTACGCCGCGACCGTCGCGATTGCGAAGTTGTCGAACGCGCGCACGTAGTCGTCCCAGCGCGCCGCGATGAACGCCCACGAGAGCCCGGCCTGCATCACCGCGCGCGTCATGATCGCGAGGTGGTCGCCCGGCGTCGGGTTCTCCACGACGCGTGGAATCTGGTCGACCGGGGTCGGGCGCTTCGGGATGCGGACGGGCGGCGCCGTCTTGGTCGCTTTCGGAATCGGGTCGTCCTCCGGAGCAGGGGTGCGGGACCAGGATACCCGATGACCCCTCTCGTGACGAAGCAGTGGGTCCTCATCGCGGCGATCCTCGGGTCCGCGATGACGTTCATCGACGGCAGCGCGGTCAACGTCGCGCTCCCCGTGATCCAGCGCGAGCTGGGCGCGGATGCGGCGCAGATGCAGTGGGTCGTCGAGGCGTACTCGCTGTTCCTCTCGGCGCTGATCCTGACCGGCGGATCGCTCGGCGACCTCTACGGGCGCAAGCGGCTGTTCTTGCTCGGGATCGTCATCTTCGCCGTGTCGTCGCTGGGCTGCGCGTTCGCGCCGAACGTCGAAGTCCTCATCCTCGCGCGCTGCGTTCAGGGGATCGGTGCCGCGCTCGCGATGCCGGAGTCGCTGGCGCTGATCAGCGCGACGTTCGAGGGCGAGGCGCGCGGGAAGGCGATCGGAAGCTGGTCGGGATTCGCCGCAATCTTCGGCGCGGTGGGGCCGGTCCTGGGCGGCTTCCTCGCGCAGCACGCGTCGTGGCGCTGGGTGTTCCTCATCAACGCGCCGATCGCAGTCGCGGTCATCGTCATCGCGTGGCGCGGCGTCCCCGAGAGCCGCGACCCGGACATGCCGCAGCAACTCGACGTCCCCGGAGCGATCCTCGCCACGCTCGGGCTCGGCGCGTTCACGTTCGGACTGATTCGCGCGCAGGGCGGGCATCCGGGGTTTCTCGGGACGATCGCGCTGATTCTCGGCGTCGTCGTCCTCGCGCTCTTCGTCGCGGTCGAACGGCGCTCGCGCGCACCGATGATGCCGCTCGACCTGTTCCGCTCGCGCACGTTCGCGGTTGCGAACCTCTACACGCTGTTTCTCTACGCGGCGCTCGGCGGGAGCATGTACTTCCTGCCGTATCTGCTGGTCGACGTGCAGCAGTACACGCCGACCGCGGCCGGCGCCGCGATGCTGCCGTTCATCCTGCTGATGTTCGTCCTCTCGCGCTGGTCCGGCGGCCTGATGGGGCGCATCGGCGCGCGCATCCCGATGGTCGTCGGCGCGCTGCTCGCAGGCGCCGGCTTCGCCGCGTTCGCGCTGCCGGGGATCGGCGGATCGTACTGGACGACGTACTTCCCCGCCGCGCTGTTGCTCGGCCTCGGCGCATCGTTCTTCGTCGCGCCGCTGACGACGATCGTCTTCGACTCGGTCGACACCGTCAAAGCCGGCGTCGCGTCCGGCGTGAACAACGCGGTCGCGCGCACCGCGGGGCTGCTCGCGATCGCCGGGCTCGGGATCATCTTGGCCGGCATCTTCAACGCGCGGTTCGACGTGCACATGGGGCAACGGCACGTCAGCGCGCAGACCGCGCGCATCGCGCACGACGAGCGCGCGCGGCTCTACGC
>JAFAMK010000006.1 GCA_019233415.1 Vulcanimicrobiota bacterium | reverse complement strand
TCGCGCGCGAGCACGGCGGCGCACGTGCCGCGATCCTCCACTTCGTCGCGTCGCTGCGCGGAATCGACGGCCGTTTCTCGATCGCACGCGCGCTCGCCGCCGAGGCGACGAACCTCGCTCCCGACGCATTTGGCGAGAGCCAAACCCTCCACTACATCGACTCCCATGAGGCAGCGTACCGAGGCAAACAGGACCGCGTCGTCGTGATCATCGACGAACTGCTGCGCCGCCGCGGCCGAGTCGACATGCCGCTCTACCTGGCCTACGTCGCGGTGAGCGGTGCAATCTTCTCCTGGGTGAACGGCGACGACGCAGCCTTCGAGCGCTATCTGAGGACGGTGGAAGACGCCGTCACGCCGGGACTCGAGGTTGGATTCGCGCCAATCATCGACGCGGCACGCGGTCGACCCTCGCGCTCGCACCCGCGCGACGAGGATCGCTGGCCTGCGTTCGCCGCCGTCGCGCAGCTCTTCCGCATCGGCACAGCAACGGACGATGGCGAAGCGCTCGACGCAGCACGAACGGCCGCGCGCAATGCCGACCTGCGTGGCGACCCGTACTTGCAGTTGCTGGCGCACGCCGCGCTCCATGTTCTCGACCCCGATCGCGCCATGGCGGAAGCGGAGGTCTTGCGGGGTGTCGTTGCGCGCATCGAGAGTGCCGAGCTGCACGCCGCCATTCAGGGGCTCCTTGACGGCGGGCCGGCGGGGATGCTCGAACCGTTCGTGCGTCATCGCATCGCGCGCGGGCAACGCCGTCCGACCGCGCATGTCGCCATCGAACTGCTCGCCGGTCGTGTCGTGGATGGTGAGACGGTGGTGCGGATGACCGACAAGGAGTTCGAACTGCTCGCACTCCTCGCATCGACCCACGGGACGCTCTCGCGTGACCGCATCGGCGAAGCGCTCTGGGACCATCTTGATCCGGAGGAGTGGCGCAACAACTTCAAGGTAACCGTCTACCGGATCCGCAAGAAGCTCGCGCCGCGCGAGATCGTGCTCGCCGATGGCGGCGGCTTCCGGCTCGCACCGTCGGTCGACGTCGACATGCGCCGAGCGGAGGCGGTCGTGCGCCGGCGCGCCGGCGAGCCGCTCGACGAAGCAGCGCGCGCGTACCTCACCTCCGTTCTCGACTCCTACCGGTCGAGCGCCGTCGCGCGCTACGACCGGTACGCATGGGGGCAGCAGCTTACTGCCCGGATCGTCGACGTCGTCTCCGCCGCCGGCGTCGCAGTCGCCGCCGACGCGCGAGCACGGGACTTGCACGAACAAGCGCTTGTGACCGCCCGGCGCGTGCGTGAGATCGATCCCTTCAACGAGGCCGCCTGCGAGCTGGTGGTCCGTGAGCTGGTCGAGCACGGTGACGTCGACGGCGCGCGGCACGAGTACCGCCGATTCGCCGCGGCGCTCGCCACCGAATTGGGCGCCGCGCCGGCGCGACGCCTCGCCGACCTGATCTGGGATCGGTGACCCGCGGTGCACTGCTCGGCCGTCTATCAGGGCGTCGAGAAGCCCATCGGGCCGAGGACCGAGCCTGCGACACTACTCGGCGCAGGAAGAACGACGCTTGCGCCTCCGAGCGTGGCGGCATTCTCGATCGAGATGAAACTGTCAGGCTGCAGCCAGGCGATTCGATACGGTCCAAGAGCCGACTCCTGGACCAGGATGAACTTCAACTTCGCGGAGGTCGGCGGCTCCGTTGTCGACAGAATCCTGTCGTCGATGAAAAACGCGGCCGATGTCAAGGTCGAGTCGACTTGCATCACGAGGTACACCGGATCGCCATGGTATGCAACCGACGGGAACGCGAAGTTTTGCAGAACGGCACCGCTTTCCGCAATCGTCACGTCCGCGGCGGTCGCCGGAGGCAGCTGTGGCGCGACGCTCGGATCGATCCCGGGATTTTCGTCGATGAGGATCGTGAGGGTTGTCCCGTTGCTCTGCGAATGGCAGTACCACGGGTGACCGTCGTATGGCTTCGGGAGTACGAAAGGCGGTGGGGTGTACGGTTTCGAACCGATCGTCAATGTAAGGCCGGCAATTGTTGCCGCGAGGGGCGGTTTGACGGACATGACGTCTCCTCTTCGTGTTAGGCGAGCTGAAGGTGAGGAACTGAAGGTTCCGTGATTTGGCGCCGGAGCTGTGTGAAGGCCGCCTCGATCTGGCGCTCGATCTGTGGCGCATGTTCATCGATGATCCGCATCGCGCGCGCGTCGCGCTGTAGCGCTGCGCATACCTCGCAGACCGACGCACCGCGTGGAAGGCGGAATTCCGGCTCGTAGTGGGCGACGAAGCGCGCGATCTCGACCGGCCCGGAGACGTGCAGCCACAGCTTGAGGAGGTCGCGCGGCGCGGTGGCGACGACAGCGTCGAGGGGGCGCTCCGCAACCGAGCCGAGTTGCATCCGCGGCAAATGCTCCTGCGGAAAGCCGCAGCACGCAATCAATTCTTGCGCAGGGGTGACCGAGATGACATCGAGGACCTGCGGGCAGCGCTGGTCGGCCGGGTTCGGCACGTGCGCAAAGAAGCGCTCATGGGTCAATAATGTGTCGCCGCGGCCGGCGACGTCAGTCGTCCACGGGTCTTCACCGACGAACACCCGCCGCGCATCGATCAGGTCAGCCAGCGTTTCGCGCACGTACGCGGCGTCGAATGTCGCCTGATCGCACGTCTCGACCGAGACACGGACGAGAATCCCCGCCTCCGCAGCGGTGCGCGCACCGACAATCACCCGGTCGACACGGACGAATCGTTGGTGGAACGTCCCGGTCGAGAACATCAGCTCTCCCAGGCCCATCCGGCGAAGGCTGGCGACCCGCGCGTTCGCGGCCCGTTCGTTCACCGCCCAATAGCCGTTGGTGATCGCGCGCGTCCGAAAGCCGTTCGACGTCGCGTGCCCGATGAGTTCGTCGAGCGCATCACCGAGCAGGAAGCACTCACCTCCGGTGAACACGATCAACTCGATCGACTCGATGCGCGTCGCCTCGTCGATCAGCTCGTGTATACGCTGGACCGGGATCGCCTGCCGCTGCTGCGGGCTAGAGCCGATGCAGCAGTGGTCGCACGCGGCGGTACATTGCCGCGTCGTGAGAATCGAAAGGTACCGGGGGCGGAAGAACATCGGCCGCTCCTGCGAGCACTAAGGGGCGGCGCGTGTCGCGCCGCCCCCTCAGTCTCGGGCTGGCCGGTAAATCCGCGGTAACTAGACGTCGGGCCCCTTGAAAATCCGTACCCGCCGGTTCGGCTCAAGCCCCGTGCTCCGGGACTGCAGCCGGTACCGCTCCGCGAGTTGGTGCTGCATCCGGCGAATATAGGAGGTCTGCGGGGTCAATTCGATGGCGCGGGAGTCGAGCAGCACCTGATAGACGGCTTCCTCCGCCTCGCGCATGGCGATCTCTTCGACGTCGAGGGACGGCAGGTTGAAGACGTCCTTGAGCGCGTTTTGGATTTGCGTCGTCGTGTTTGTCTTGATCGAGTAGATCGGCACGTTTTCCGCGGCGATCTGCTTGAGGCGCTCCGACTCCTTGCGTTCGAGGGCCTTCAGGGTCAGGACGACGTCGGCGTCGTCCCACTTGCGCGCGATCGAGGCGTGGACGCGCAGGTTGTGTGCGGCGCGTTCGATCTTGTTGCGTGAGACGCCGTAGGGAAAGATCATCAGCGGCTTCGCGTCGTCGGCGATGGCCTCGCCGGCCGCGCCGAACAGCGCCTGGTCGTCGTCGCGCGGCTGCGTGCGCAGCTCGCGCACCTTGTCCGGCGCGATCGCTTCGGGGTTGGCGTGCTGGACGATGTCGATCGCCCCGCCGACCGTACGCTGACGGACTTCCGGCTGCGGCTGGTAGCCGCGCAGCAGCGCGTCGACGACCTCGCCGACGTTCTGGTGGATCGCAAGCCGGTCGCGGTCCTGAATCTCCACGACGACGTCGAACGTCGGAGGCTGTTTGCGCTCGAGCACCGTCTTGCGGGTGCCGCGGCGGCGCGCTTCCTCGTCGGAGAGCGTGACGGCGCTGATCCCGCCGAGCAGGTCCGAGAGCGTCGGGTTCATCAGCAGGTTCTCGAGCGTCTGCCCGTGCGCGGTGCCGATCAGCTGCACGCCGCGTTCCGCGATCGTGCGCGCCGCGAACGCTTCCGCTTCGGTCCCGATCTCGTCGATGACGATCACCTGCGGCATGTGATTCTCGACCGCTTCGATCATCACGTTGTGCTGCAGGTGCGGGTCCGGGACCGGCATGCGGCGCGAGTGCCCGATGCCGGCGTGCGGAACGTCGCCGTCGCCGGCGATCTCGTTCGAGGTGTCGACGATGACGACGCGCTTGCGGTCTTCCGCCAGCACGCGCGCGCACTCGCGCAGCATCGTCGTCTTGCCGACGCCGGGCCGGCCGAGCAGACAGATCGATTTGCCGCTGCGGATGACGTCGAGCACGATGTCGATCGTCCCGTACACAGCGCGGCCGACACGGCACGTGAGGCCGACGATGCGGCCGGTGCGGTTGCGGATCGCGCTGATGCGGTGCAGCGTCTGCTCGATCCCCGCGCGGTTGTCGCCGCCGAAAGGCGACAGCCGCGAGGTAACGTGCGCAATGTCTTCCTGCGTGACCGCCGTGTCGCTGAGGAACACGAAATCGTCCTCGAAGCGTGCCTCGGGCGGGCGGCCCAAGTCGAGCACGACTTCGATGACGCGGTCGAGTTTTGGAAGACGGACGAGCGCTTGGCGGATGGGGAGGGGGAAAATGTCGAGGAGCTGCGTCAGCTCCCAGTTCGGCACGAAGGACTCGGCGTTAACGGCCAACGTGTCTCCTCGTCGACGTCTGTCGTTTGTCGATCGTCGCCGCCCCCG
>JAFAMK010000003.1 GCA_019233415.1 Vulcanimicrobiota bacterium | reverse complement strand
TAAACCTCCGACGCGTCGGACGCCGGAGCGTGAAGGTCGTCCAGCGGCACCGAAGCGCTCGGCGCGAGCAGCGTCCGTTGGCGCTTCTCGCCGAAGACGACGAGGTCGACGCAGCAGTTGCGGTACGATTCGCCGAGCGTTCCGTCTTGCGTGAGATACACTCTCGTGGACTCAGGCAAAATCTTATCGAACGATCGTCCCCCGCTCGTGCCGTGAATCTCGCAACTCGCGTCATTTGGTGCGATGAAGGAGACGCCGTGGTCATCCGACGTGGTGCGTTCGATCGCGCAGCTCGTGGTGACGCGCGCGTCGGCGGGGAAGGCGGGTTCGAGGCGGTGCAGGTGAAGGTCGAGGACGATCAAGCGCCCGTCGCGAGCGGGGACGTCGAATGCCGGGACGTCGAACGTGTCGCCGCCGATTCGTACGCGAGTCGCGTCGTTCTGCTGTGCCGCGCCCGTCCAGTTCGTCGCGACGAGAAACGACGCGTCGTCGCTGCGGAGGATCGTCCCCGGGGCATGTTCTGCCGGCACATCGGTGACGAGCCTGCCTCCTTGGCGCATGAAGAGGCGAAGCAGTGCGGCGTGCCTGCGACGCGTCGCGTCGTCGTCGACGACCAGCGTGCGGTACCGGCGGAGCGTTTCGGCGCCGGTATAGGCGAGGTCGACGATCTCGCACGTTGTTCCCCGGGTCGTGCAGTCGCGCAGGTGCTCCTGAAACCGTGCGAGCGCGGCCTCGCCGCGCGCCGGGTCGCCGGCGTATGACGAGCCTGGATAGGCGAGCGCGACATCGGCGACGCGGTGCGTCTCGGCGAGCAACGGGCCGAATCGTTCGACGAGCCGGCCAAAGTCGTGTGTCGGCCAATAGCGGCTCCCCGACCACGACGGTGGCGGAGAGTCGTAGCATGAACAGTGATCGAGATTGGGATAGCGCAGCGCGGCATCCCAGCCGTAGAACGCGTTCGAGAACGGCGCTTCCCAGCCGAACGGCGCGAGGGAGTCTTGCATGGGGAAGTCGACGACACCGTGCACGCCCCAGGCGAGCAGGTCGTAGAGCGCGAGCGTCGTGTTGCTCGGATCGGCAGGGCGCGGTTCGGGGTCCTCCGGTTGCGCGAGCCAGCCTGCCTGAAACTCGCTCATCGCGAGCGGTCCCCGACGGTTGGTGCGAAGCATCGCCGTCGCGACGTCGAGTGCGACGCGATCGTGCTCGCCAATTGCGTACGCGTCGCTCTGGTACCAATTCCCCATCGTCCATACGGGCGCCGAGGCGGGTACGCGCATCTCGTAGGTGTTGATGAATGTCGGCGTCGCCGGACCGACGACGTCGCGCGCCTTCGCGTCGAGCCAGCGGAGGTAGCGCTCCAGGTTCGGCGCCGGGTAGGTTTGGTTGTCGATGTACGCGCCCTGATCGTCGTCGAGTTGCACGGCGAGGACGCGGTCGGCGTATGGGCGGAACTCGGCGAGCGCGTGGTGTAGCCATCGCGACGCGTAGCGCAGGTGTGTCCGATTGCGCATCCACTCCGCCGCTGCGTCGTCGCTGTGCGCGTTTTGCAGCGTCGCGGTCGCCGGGTAACGGCCTTCGAGGACGTCGTGCAGCGGCATTCCGTATTCGGGTCGTGTCAGCAACCACGCGGGATAGCCGCCGTTCCGCCATTCATTGCGGATCACCGGGCCGGGGCGCACGATGAAGTAGAAGCCCAACTCCTTGCCGAGGCGTAAGACTTCACGCAAGTTACGACGGGGATTGGTATGTCCGTCGAAGTCGAACGCGCCGTCGGACGGCTCGTGCCAATTCCACGGAATGTACAGGTCGAGCGTGTTCGCGCCCAGACGGCGTAGCTCGACCATCGACGCCCGCCATGTCGGCTCCGGCAGGCGTTCGTAGAAGAACGACGCGCCCCAGAGGAAGAACGGTTTGCCGTCGACGAGCAGGCGCGGCTCGCCGTCGCGTTGTGCGATGATCGCGTGCCCGAACGTCGGTGTGGTCGAGGCTGCCGACACAGGCATGGCCTGCGTTGCGACAGCCAGCCAGGAGATGAGGACGGCTACGGCTGCGCGCAGGCCCGTGGCACGGATCATACGAACGCCTTCGCCGTCCCGTGAACGAACTCTCGCACCTCCTCGGCCTACGCGGCACGCTTCAGCTCGACCTCGTCGATAGCCCTGCGCTGCGCGACAACCCGCTCGTCGATCCGTCGGCGCGGGTGCTGCCGGTGTACGTGCCGCCCGGCTACGATCCGGAGGGCTCGCGCCGCTACCCGGTGCTGTACTGTTTGCACGGGTTCACCGGCGACGCGGGTGCACTCATCGCGACGCGGCCGTGGGAGACGAACGTCGTCCAGTGGATCGACCGACTGATCGTAAGCGAGAAGATGCCTCCGGCAATCCTCGTCGTCGTCGACGGGTTCACGCGCCTGGGTGGCTCACAGTACCTCGACTCGATCCACAACGGTCCGTATGCGACCTACGTCGTGCGAGACGTCGTCGGGCACGTCGATGCGGCATATCGCACGATCGCGAGCGAAGGCGGGCGCGCCGTCCTCGGCAAGTCGTCGGGCGGGTTCGGCGCGCTGCACCTCTGCATGGCGCATCCAGGGACGTTCGCGGCATTCGCTTCGCACAGCGGCGACGCGTATTTCCGACTCGCGCATCCGCCCTCATTCGCGGCGACGCAGCGGCTCGTCGAGCAGTTCGGCTCGCCGCGCGCGTTCGTCGAGGAGTTCGAACGGCGGAAGAAGCGCCCGCAACACTTCTACACCGCGATCGAGATGCTCGCGTACGCGGCGGCGTACTCGCCGACCGCGGCCGAAGCGTTCGCTTTCGACCTGCCGTTCGACGTGAAGACCGGCGAGCTGCGCGACGACGTTTTCGCCCGCTGGCTCGCGTACGACCCGTGTGAGCGCGTCGCCTCGAGCAAAGCCGCGCTCGAACGGCTGCGCCTGCGCTACCTCGACTGCGGCCGCAAGGACGAGTACAACCTCGACATCGGCGCCCGTGTCTTCACGGCGCGCTGCCGCGACCTCGGCCTCGGCGTCCGCCACGAAGAGTTCGACGACGACCACCGCAACGTCGGCTACCGCTACGAAATCTCGCTGCCGGCATTGGCCGGGGTGCTCGACCGCGAATAGCGGACGAGCACCTCAGACGAGCGCCGCTACTGCTGCGGTGGCGGTGCCTGCTTCTGGTGCAGCTCGCGCATCTTCTCGCGGCTGACGCTGACCTGGAGGAGGAAGAAGCCCGCGTCGTTGCGCATGGCGCCGCGTCTCTCGCCTCCGCGACCTTCCGGCGGTGGACCGCCCGGCGCGCCGGCCGGCATGTTGGCACGCATCGTCTGCATCATCTTGTCGCGTTCGCCCAGGACGGCTTTCTGCTCGGCCGGGGTGAGCGCGGCGTCGATCTGCTGCGCGGCGGCGCGCAGGTCGGTGAGCTGGCCGTTGTTCAGCTGATCGATGACCGACTGCACCTTGGCGCGGTCAGCGGCGCTGAGGTCGTTGAAGGCGGCGGTCTTTGCATCGTCGCGCGCCTTTTGCATCTGGGCGCGGACCTCGGGCGGCGGGCCGGGCGGCCCGTTCTCTTGGGCGTTGCTCTGCTGCGCGCACGCGGACAACGGAAGCCCGGCCGCGAGCACGGCGGCGAGCACGGGTAGGGATAATTTCATGCCATGACCCTATAGTGCGATTCCCAAACGATTCTGTGAATCGCATGAACCGCAGATGAAGGCGTGGCCGGCTGAACCGCTCAGTACGTCGGCGCGCCCTCGCTCTGCGTCGCCGGGATACGGTCAGGATTTGGCGGGTCGCCGATTCCCGCGTCGTTCGCACCGACGCCGGCGAGCGCGCGCGTTGCGTCGAGCGCTTGGCGCAAGTCGGCGATCAGATCGCGCGCGCTCTCCAGGCCGACGGAGAGCCGGAGCAGGCCGTCGGTGACGCCGCGCCTCTCGCGCTCGTCCTTCGGAATCGAGCCGTGCGTCATGCGCGCCGGGTGCGTGATGAGCGACTCGACGCCGCCGAGGCTCTCGGCGAGCGAGAACAGCTTCGTGCGCTTCGCGACTTCGAGGGCGCGCGACTCGGGGCCGCGCAGCGTGAACGATACCATCCCGCCGAACCCACGCATCTGGCGCTGCGCCAGCGCGTGCTGCGGGTGCGAGGGGAGTCCGGGGTAGAAGACGCGCGCGACGTCGTCGCGCTCTTCGAGGAACGTCGCGACTGCGTGCGCGTTGCGCTCGTGCTCGCGCATGCGCACGGCGAGGGTCTTCGCGCCGCGCATCGTCAGGAACGCGTCGAACGGGCCGGGGACACCGCCCACCGCGTTTTGGTGGAACTTGATCGATTCCGCGATGGCAGCATCGTTGGTCAGCGCGACGCCGCCGACGACGTCGCTGTGGCCACCGATGTATTTCGTCGTCGAGTGCACGACGACGTCCGCGCCGAGCGCGAGCGGCGACTGGAAGTACGGCGAGGCGAACGTGTTGTCGACCGCGACGACCTGCCCCGGCGTCTTCAGCGCGGCGACGCCGGCGATGTCGACCAGGCGCAGCAGCGGGTTCGTCGGCGTCTCGATCCAGAACAGCTTCGTGTTCGGGCGAATCGCCGCGCGCACGGCGTCGAGGTCCGTCATGTCGACGTAGGTGAACTCCAGGCCGTAGCGCACGAGGACCTTGGAGAAGAGCCGGTACGTGCCACCGTAGAGGTCGTCGGTGACGACGACGTGGTCGCCCGCGGCGAGCAGGTTCAGCGTCGCCGACGTCGCCGCCATCCCGGACGCGAAGGCCGAGCCGTAGCGCGCCTCTTCGAGGGCCGCGAGCTGCGTTTCGAGCGCGACGCGCGTCGGGTTCACCGTGCGCGAGTAGTCGAAGCCGCGGTGTTCGCCGACCGCCGGCTGCGTGTAGGTCGAGGTGGCGTAGATCGGGACGATCGTCGCGCCGGTGGTCGGGTCGGCGTCCTGTCCGGCGTGGATGGCGCGCGTGGCGAAGTCCATGGGTTCCGGCACGTTCACGCCGCCTGCGTGGAGAGGAACGAGATGATGTCCTGGCGCGTGACGACGCCGACGGGGCGGCCGCCTTCGGTCACCACGATCGCCGCGTTCGCCATCGTCAGCAGCTTGTAGGCGACCGTCACTTCCGTGTCGTGCTCGAGCGCGGGGAACGGGCGCCCCATCACTTCGCCGACCGGCTTGTGCATGATGTCGGCGTGGTCGAAGACCTGCTGCATCACCGCGACGTCGTTGATCGAGCCGACGACCTCGTGCCCGCGCGTCACCGGCAGCTGCGAGATTTCGAAGCGCCGCAAGAGGTCCAGCGCGTGCTTCACGGTCTGCTGCTCGGTGACGGTGATCATCGGCGGAAGCGGCTGTTTCGTGCGCAGCACGTCGCCGACGGTGTCCTTGCGGCGCTCGTCTTCGAGGAAGCCGTTCGCGTGCATCCACTCGTCGTTGAAGATCTTCGTCATGTAGCCGCGGCCCGAGTCCGGCATCACGACGACCATGATCGCCTCGGGCGGCAGCTCCTTCGCGACGCGCACCGCGGCGGCGACGGCGGTCCCGGCCGAACCGCCGACGAGCAGTCCTTCCTCGCGCGCAATGCGGCGCGCCATGAGGAAGCTTTCCTTGTCCGTGATGCGCAGGATGCGGTCGATCACGCGCATGTCGACGGTCTGCGGGAGATAGCTCATCCCGATCCCCTCGACCTTGTACGACTTCGGCGTGTCGCCGCTGTAGATCGAACCCTCCGGATCGGCGCCGACGACGACGATGTCGGGC
>JAFAMK010000013.1 GCA_019233415.1 Vulcanimicrobiota bacterium | reverse complement strand
CGGTGCTGCGCGCTTCGCGCCGGGCGCACGCGTGCTCGTCGCCTGCTCGGGCGGACCCGACTCGGTCGCGCTCGCCGCGCTGCTCGACCGGCTCGGCCGGCGCGCCGGCTGGGATGTCGTCCTTGGCCACGTGAACCACGGCGTTCGAGCCAGCGCCTCCCAGGACGAATGCGTCGTCCTCTCGGTCGGAGCGCGGCTCGGCCGCCGGGTCTCGGTCGCGCGCCCGGCCGTCGCCGGCGACGACGAGGCCTCGCTGCGCGAAGCACGCTACACCGCGCTCGCGCGGCTGGCCGCCGACGTTGGCGCCGGCGCGGTCGCAACGGCCCACACCGCCGAAGACCAGACCGAGACCGTTCTGCTCGCCCTCTTCCGCGGAACCGGGCCGACCGGGCTCGCCGGGATGCCCGTGCGCCGGCCGCTCGCCGAGGGGGTCGAGCTGGTCCGCCCGCTGCTGCGGGTCACGCATGCCGAGCTGGCGACCGAGCTGCGCCGCAGCGGCTTGCCGTACGCGCTCGACCCGAGCAACGCCGAGTCGCGCTACCGCCGCAACGCGCTGCGGGGGCCGCTGGCGGCGCTGCGTGCGGAGTTCCCCTCCCTCGACCGGGCGGTCGCGCGCTGTGCGGCGATCGTGCGCGACGAGCTGGAGGGAACCGCCCGCGCGACGGCCCGGCGGCGGCTGCGGGCTTACCTGCGCGCCGGGGGCGGCCTGCGCGACGTCCCGTTCGAGCGGATCGAAGCGCTGCTCGACGAAGGCGTGCGCTGATGCAGCAGACGCTTCCGCCGGGGATCGAGCGGGTTCTGATCACCGCCGAGGAGCTGGCCGACGCGAACCGGCGGATGGCCGCTGCGATTGCCGGCGACTACGCCGGGCAGTCGATCGTCCTGGTCGGCGTCCTCAAGGGCGCCGTCTTCGTCACCGCCGACCTCGCCCGCGCGCTCGCCGAGGCGCCCGGCGCGCCGACCGATGTCCAGCTCGACTTCATCGCCGTCTCCTCCTACGGGAACGCGCACCGGTCCAGCGGCGAGGTGCGCTTGGTCCAGGACACGACGCACGCGATCGAGGGCAAGCACGTCGTGATCGTCGAGGACATCATCGACAACGGCCACACGCTGCACTACCTGCGCGCGATGCTGGGAAATCGCCAGCCGGCGTCGCTGCGCGCGGCCGTGTTGCTCGACAAACCGTACCACCGAGCGGTCGACGTGACGGTCGATTACACCGGCTTGACCTGCCCCGACGAATTCGTCGTAGGGTACGGACTGGACTACCAGGAACGCTATCGGACTCTCCCCTATCTCGCGAAGCTTCGCCCGGACGTGCTCCCCGCATGACCCTGGCCACCATTCCGGCGCGAGACGTGTCCTACACCGAGAAACGTTCCATGGGAAGAACGGTAAAGGGTCTCGCAACGCATGGGTAAGCACTTCAAAAGCATCCTGGTCGTCCTGGGCATCTTCGTCCTGGTGATCTTCATCGTCGGGAAGCTGGTCAGCCCGACGTCGACGACGCAGATGCCGTACTCGAAGTTCTACAGCGACGTCCAGCAGCACAAGGTCGTGCGGGTGCAGATCTCGGGCCGCGACGTCAGCGGTGAGTTGGCCGATCAGTCGAAGTTCACGACGGTCGTTCCGGACGACCAGGGCCTGTATCCGACGCTGCGAGCGGCGAACGTCGAGATCGACGTCGTCAACAACCAGTCGACGCCGCTGCTCGGGTACGTCTTCCAGTTCATCCCGTTCATCATCATGGCCCTGCTGCTGATCTTCATCCTGCGGCAGGCGCAGAGCGGCGGGAGCCAGGCGCTTTCGTTCGGCCGCTCGCGGGCGAAGCTGCTCAGCGAGAACCGGCCGAAGGTCACCTTCGCCGACGTCGCGGGCGTCGAAGAGGCAAAAGAAGAGCTGGGCGAGGTCGTCGAGTTCCTGAAGTACCCGAAGAAGTTCCAGGCGCTCGGCGCGCGCATCCCCAAGGGCGTCCTGCTGCTGGGCCCGCCGGGCTCCGGCAAGACGCTGCTGGCCCGCGCGATCGCCGGTGAGGCCGGCGTCCCGTTCTTCTCGATCTCCGGCTCGGACTTCGTCGAGATGTTCGTCGGCGTCGGCGCGTCGCGCGTGCGCGATCTGTTCGAGCAGGCGAAGAAGTCGGCGCCGTGCATCGT
>JAFAMK010000009.1 GCA_019233415.1 Vulcanimicrobiota bacterium | reverse complement strand
CGCGCCCGGTGAGGCGGTCCTCGCCGACTTGGTCGCGCGCGGCGTTGCGTCGGTTCTGATCACGAACCGCGATCACGAGCGGGCGAGCGCAGAGGTTGCGGCGGCGACCGGCGCGACGGTGATCGCGAGCGCGCTCGACGCGGCGCTGATCGGCTGTCGCGTCGACCGCACGGTCGAGCCTGGGGAGAAAATCTTCGGCTGGACGGTCATCGGGCTCGACGGATTCAAGACTGCCGGCGAGATCGCACTGTATGACCGCTGGCGGAAGGCTGCGATCGTCGGTGATGCGCTGTGGGGGACGCCGGCCGGTGCACTGATGCTGATGCCCGATGCGAAGCTTGCCGATCCCGAGCGCGCGGCGCTCTCGGCGCGCACGCTGCGCGCGTTGTGGATCGACCATTTGCTCGTCGGCGACGGCGCGTGCGTGTTCGGCAACGCGCACGAGGTAATCGGCGCGATGCTCGACGCGCGCGCCGGCGTCGCGATCAACCGCATCAACGTCGACGAGCTGCGTTTCGTGAATTATCCGAACGACCCGCTGCCGTTCCGCGGCAGCTCGGTGGCGGAGATCGGGCGGCTGCTCGGCGCGCGCCGGCTCGGCTATGCGGCGGGGCACTTGCGCAAAGGCGACCACTACTGCCCCTACCACTGGCACACGCGCGAGGAGGAGCTGTTCGTCGTGATGCGCGGGACGCCGACCCTGCGCACGCCGCGCGGCACGTTCACGCTGCGCCCCGGCGATCTCGTCGCGTTTCCGACCGACCCCGGCGGGGCGCACCGGCTGTGGAACGACGCCGACGAGGACGCGGTCGTCGTGATGATCGCGAACCTCGACGAAGGCGACGTCTGCTACTACCCCGACTCGCAGAAGTTCGTCGTCGAGAAGACCGACACGCTCGTGCGCGACCATCCGCAACTCGACTATTTCGACGGTGAGTCGTAGCGCGTGACATGACCGACGCGCTCGCCTTCGCCGCTACCCGCGACCTCCGCGTCGCGTACGTCGAGCGGGGGCCGCGCGACGGCGAGCCGGTCCTCCTGTACCACGGGTTTCCGGACGACGCGCGCACGTGGGACCACCTCGCCGGGGTGCTGGCGGACGCGGGGTACCGCACGATCGCGCCGTACGTGCGCGGGTTCGGGCCGACGCGCTTCGCCGACGGCGCCGAGCGGACGGGCGAGACCGCGTCGGTCGTCGCCGACGTGGTCGCGCTCGCCGACGCGCTCGGGCTCGCGCGGTTCCACGTCGTGGGCCACGACTGGGGCGGGCGCGCCGGCTACGGCGCGGCGATCCTCGCACCCGACCGCGTGCGGTCGCTGACCGCGATGGCCGTGATCTACGGAACGAACGTCGCGTCGCAAGCCGCGATGGCGGTCGAGCAGGTGCGCGCCTACTGGTACCAGTGGTACTTCGCGACGCCGCGCGGCGAGCGCGAGCTGGCGACGAACGCGCACGACTTCTGCCGCGCGCTGTGGCGCTGGTGGTCGCCGGGCTGGCAGTTCTCCGACGCCGAGTACGACGCGACCGCGGCGTCGTTCGCGAACCCGGACTTCGTCGCGGTGGTCTTGTCGGCGTACCGCCAGCGCTGGGGTTTCATGCCCGGTGCTGCGTCGTTCGCGGCGGAGCGCGCAGCCATCGAAGCCGTCCCGCCGATCAGCGTGCCGACCCTGCTGCTGCTCGGCCGCGACGACGGCACGACGCTGTCGTCGAGCGCGGCCGGGAAGGAGGCGCTGTTCACCGGTCCCTACGAAGTGCAGGTCGTGCCGGACAGCGGTCACTTCCTCCACCGCGAGCGCCCCGGCGACGTCGCGCGGCGGGTCCTCGCGCACCTGCGCGCGTACGAAGGGGCGTGATGCTCCCGTTCGTGTTCGCCGGGTATCTCGCGCTCGCCGACCTCGCGTGTCCGTCCGATCTGCTGGTCGCGAACCCGCAGCTCAAGGTCGTGCGCGCGCGCGACAAGGCGTTCGACCTGTACGTCGTGACCATCGACGTGAAGAACCGGGGGACGCGCCCGCAGCCGGGGGCGACGCAGCAGCATCTCGACCTCGCGCAGAAGGGCGCGGTGATCGGCTCGCAGCCGATCCCGCCGCTCGGCGCCGGTGAGAGCTATCCGGCGGCGTTCCGCGTCGTGCTGCCGCACGAGAAGACGCGCCCGCCGTTCACGGTCGAGTTCCGCTACGTGCTCGACTCGAAGAACGCTACCGCAGCGAACTGCACCAGCGCGAACGACAAGCTCACGGCGACGCTCTGATGCGGGTGCGCCTCGAACGGCGCGCGGCGGACGAGGCGACGGTGACGCTCGCCGCGCGAGCGACGTTCCCCGCCGGCCCGCTGCGGCTGCGCTACGCGACGCGGACCGGCGCGCTGCTGCGGATCGACGGGACCGTACGCGGCGCCTTCGACGACATGCACGGCGCGATCGACCTGCCGGCGCTCCCCGGCGAGCACGAAGTCGTGCTCGAGGTCGACCGCCGCTCGCTCCCGGTCGCCGGACTCCCGTCGGGCGACGGCGTGCGCTGGCGGCTGATGCTCGCCCGCGCCACACAGACGCCGTCCGACACGATCGAAATCGAAGCGCGTGACGGCGCGCGCGCGGACGGTGCCGCGGTCGACGTCCCGCTGGTCGGCCATGCGCACCTCGACGTCGCGTGGCTGTGGACGTACGACACGACGAAGCGCAAGGCGCTGCGTACGTTCGCGACCGCGCTGCGCGAGATCGAGAACGACGCGAGCTACGTCTTCGCGCAGAGCCAGCCGCAGGAATATGCCTGGGTCTTCGGCGCCGACGCCGGTCTCGGCGAACGGATTCGTGCGCGGGCGAACGCGCAGTGGGACGCGAGCGTCGCGTCGATGTGGGTCGAGCCCGACCTGCACGCGCCGAGCGGCGAGTCGGTGCTGCGCCAGTTCGCCCACGGCATTTCCTGGATGCGCGAGCACGTCGGCGTCGAGCCGAGCGTCGCGTGGCTGCCCGACACGTTCGGGTTCCCGGCGACCTTCCCGCTCCTCGCGGCGCACGCCGGCGTCCCCTATTTCATGACGACCAAGGTGCAGTGGAACGAGACGACGCGCTGGCCGCTGCGCCGTTTCCGCTGGAGCGCCGACGACGGCTCGTCGGTGATCGCCGCGGTGCTCAACAGCTACGACGGGAACTTGAACGACCGGCGGTTAGCGACGGCGCGCGAGCGCGACGAGCTGCTCGTCGTCGGCTACGGCGACGGCGGCGGTGGGCCGGCCGATGACGACCTCGCGCGGGTCGGTGCCGGCTCGCGCGGCTGGACGCGCGTCGACGACTGGTTCCGCGACGTCGTTGCGCGCGACGCGCTCCCCGACTACCGCGGCGAATTGTATCTCGAGACGCACCGCGGGACGTACACGACGCACCACGACGTCAAGACGCGCAACGCCGAAGTGGAACGCGCGCTCGCGCACGCCGAGGAACTGGCCGCATGGTGCGTCGCGGTGCGCGCGCCGGAGACGGTCCGCCGCGCCCTCGCCGACGACTTGCGCAGCGCGTGGCGGATCGCGCTGCGCGGGCAGTTCCACGACGTGATCACCGGGACGTCGATCACGCCGGTCTACGCCGACGCGCACGCCGACTACGACCGCGCGTTCGCGATCGTCGCGCGGGTCCGCGATGCGGCGACGGCGATTTTGCCGCGCAGCGACCTGCGCCTCGTCCCCGCGCCGCCGGTCGCGCCGGTGCGCGACGAGGACGGCTGGCGCTTCGACAACGGCTACGTTCGCGCTCGCGTGCGCGACGACGGGACGCTGGTCGAGCTGCGCGGCGCGGAGGGGCCGAACCTCGTCGCGCTCGCCAACGGCCTCGTCGCGTACGCCGACTCGCCGTCGAAGTGGGACGCCTGGAACGTCGATGCGAGCTACGCGCACAAACAGGTGAAGGTCCGGCCGGATGGCGCCTCGGTGGAAGACGACACGCTGCAGGTGCGGCTTACGGTCGGGCGCGCGTCGCGCTTGACGATGCAGCTCGCGTTGCGCGAGGACGAGCCGTGGCTGCGCGTCGAGGCGGCCGTCGACTGGAGCGAGAACCACGTCCTGCTGCGCGCCGAGCACCGCGTCGCGCTGCGCGCGCGCGAGGTGCGCTTCGGCCAGCCGCACGGAACGCTGGTGCGCACCGCGTATCCGTCGACCGACGCGGAGCGCGCGAAGTTCGAGGTTCCCGCGCAGCGTTGGGCGCACGTCAGCGACGGCGACGACGGTCTGGCGGTCTTCACGCCGGACCTCTACGGCTGGAACGCGGTCGGGCTCCCCGACGGCGGCGTGCGGCTCGGCACCTCGCTGCTGCGTTCGCCGCGCTGGCCCGATCCGAACGCGGACCGCGGCGTGCAGCGGCTCGCGTACGCGTTCGTGCCGACGTCGGGTGCGTCGATCGCGGCGCTCGAACACGGCTGGACCGCATACACCGACGAGCCGCGCGTGCGCCTGTTCACCTGCGACGAGAACGCGGTGATGGTCGTTGCGACGTATCCGTCCGCCGACGGGACCGGCGTGATCCTGCGCGTGCGCGAGTGCGACGGCGCGCCGCGGCGCGTCGCCGTGCGCTGCGGCGGCCGGATGCGCGCGGTGCAGGCGGTCGATGCGGTGGAGCGCCCGATCGACGGCGAGGTCCGCATCGCGGAGGAAGAAGTGGTCTTCGACCTCGGCGCGTTCGCGCTGCGCTCGTTCCTCGTGCGGTTCTGACGATACATTCAGCGATGCGCGAAATCGACACCGTCCTGTTCGACCTCGACGACACGCTACACGACGACTCGACCGCGTTCCGCTCCGCGGCGCGCGCGGTCGCGGAGCGGCTCGCGCGCGAGCGCGCCTTCGATCCCGCCGTGCTCGTCGACGCGTACGACGCGGAGACGCACCGGTTCTGGGGCGGGCTGACCGCCGCGAGCCTCGGCCGTGTGCTCACCGACGAGCGCGAGCGGATGTGGGGCGCGGCATTGCGCGCGGTCGGGATCGACGATCCCGAACTCGCGCGCGCGTCCGCCGCGGCGTACGTGCGGGCGCGCGCCGACGCCCTGGCGCTCTTTCCGGGCGCGCTCGAGGTGCTGGTCGCGTTGCGCGCGCGCGGGTGCAAGCTCGGGCTCGTGACCAACGGCTTCGCCGAGACCCACCACGAGAAGATCGACCGGCTCGGGCTGCGCGAGCGGATGGACGCGTTCTTCATCGCCGACGAGGTCGGGATGGTCAAGCCCGACCCGGCGCTCTTCCTCCACGCCTGCCGCGTTCTCGGGAGCGACCCGGCTCACACCGCAATGGTCGGCGACCGCTACGAGCGCGACGTCCGCGGCGCCCACGCCGCCGGATTATTCACGATTCTGCTTGACGTTCACGCGCTTCCGGTCCCGGCCGACGGCCCGGCGCCGGACGCTGTGGTGACCGAGATCGGGGCGATCATGGAGGTCCTCCCGCTCGCTTTCCCCAGGAGCCCGGGTCTAGCAGGCGCGAAGCCACCTTCATGACACAGCCGCAACCGGTCGAGAGCGTCTTCTCCCGTGCATGGGAGCTGCTGACGCGAAACTGGATCATCGTCGTCCCGGGCATCGTCATCGGGGCGATCGTCGGGGTATTGAACGAGCTGCTCGGACCGCACGTCGTCTACAGTGCGGACGGGAGCGTCGCCAGCGTCACAGGGTCGTTCGGATCGGGAATTCTGCTGGGCTTGATCGGAACGATCGCCTATATCGCGACCGTCGCCTACACCACAGGCATGGCTGGCGCGGCATGGCAGCGCGGCTCGACGACACTAGCCGACGGATCGGCGATCCTGCAGCGGGACGCCGCTCGCATCTTCTTGGTTGCAATCTGCCTGATCGTGCTGGGGGCAGTCGCTGCCGTCCTGGCGATCTTCACGCTTGGGCTCGCGATCTTGGCCTTCTTCCTGTTTACGCTCTATGTGTTTCCTTCCGCGATCGTCGGCGATCGGGGAGTCGCCGAGTCGATCAGCGAGTCATTTCGGATCACCCTGGCGCGCTTCGTGCCGACCCTGATCCTGGGCATCCTCATCTTCGTGATGCGGCTCCTCGCGGGGATCATCGGCGGGGTCCTCCACATCATCCCATTCCTCGGTCCGATCGTCGGCGGCATCCTGGTCCAGATCGTCATCTCCTACGTTACGCTCGCGATCGTCGGCGAGTACGTGAACCTGCGGGCGGCAGGGGCGATCCCGCCGGCGCCGGCGACGCCCGGAGGCCCAACCGTCTAACGGCCGCCCTCCTCGCGACCCACAGCAAGCTGCGATAGCGGACTTCGCCTGGAACCGTTTCGGGTTCTGGCGAAGTCCTAGCTCTGTATGGCGCCGGACGGGACTACGCACGCCCTCGATGCGATCATCATCAAGGGCGCGCGTGAGCATAATCTCAAGAACGTCGATCTGACGCTGCCCCGGAACAAGCTGATCGTCGTGACGGGGCTGTCCGGATCGGGCAAGTCCTCGCTCGCCTTCGATACCATCTACGCCGAAGGGCAGCGCCGCTACGTCGAGTCGCTCTCCTCGTACGCCCGGCAGTTCCTCGGGCAGATGGAGAAGCCGGACGTCGACTACATCGAGGGGCTCTCG
>JAFAMK010000398.1 GCA_019233415.1 Vulcanimicrobiota bacterium | reverse complement strand
AGCCGCGCGCGGTTCCGCAGATGCGCAAGCACCTCGGCTACTACCTCAAGGGCTTCGCCGGCGCGAGCGCGCTGCGCGAGCGCCTGATGCGCACGGAGACGGCGGCAGAGACGCTGGCGGTGCTGCACGACACGATCGCGCAGCTCGACGCGCGCCCGCGCGAGCTCGCCGTCGCGTGACCGACCCCGTCACACTGAGCTTGTCGAAGGGCCCCTCGTCGAAGGATGACCTCTACGGCGCCGCCTCGCCGGCGGCGCTGTACGACGAGGTGTGCGAGAACTACCGGCGCTACGTCAACCCGCCGCTCGGGCGCGTGATGAAGCTCTCCGGCTCGCCGGTCGAAGTGCGCGCGCAGGGCTGCACGATCACCGACCACACCGGCAAGACGTACCTGGACTTCGCCGGCGGGTACGGCGTCTTCACGCTGGGGCATCGCCACCCGCGCGTCGTCGCGGCAGTGCGCGACCAGCTCGACCGCATCGCGCTCTCCGGGCGCACGATGTTCAACCCGCTGATGGGCCGGCTCGCGGCACGGCTCGCCGCGCTCACGCCGGGCGACCTCGCGATCAGCTTCTTCGCGAACAGCGGCACCGAAGCGGTCGAAGGCGCGCTGAAGCTCGCGCGCGCGGCGACGCACCGCGCGGCGATCGTCGCGACCGACGCGGCGTTCCACGGCAAGACGCTCGGCGCGCTCTCGGCCAGCGGGCGCGACGCGTTCCGCGACCCGTTCGCGCCGCTCCTCGCGGACGTCCGGCGTGTCCCGTTCGGCGACGCGGACGCATTGCGCGGCGCGGTCGACGACACGGTTGCGGCGGTGATCGTCGAGCCGGTCCAGGGCGAAGGCGGCGTGCACGTCCCGCCGGAGGGCTACCTGCGCGCGGTGCGCGCGGTGTGCGACGCGGCCGGTGCGGTGATGATCGCCGACGAGGTGCAGACGGGGCTCGGGCGCTGCGGCGCGCTCTTCGCCTGCGACCGCGACGGCGTCGTCCCCGACGTAATGACGCTCGCGAAGGGTCTTTCCGGCGGCGTCGTCCCGATCGGCGCCTACGTCGCGCGCCCCTCGGTCTGGAACGCCGCGTACGGCAAGGCGCCGCTGCTGCACACCTCGACCTTCGGCGGGAACGAGTTGGCCTGCGCCGCCGCGCTCGCGGCGCTCGACGTGCTGCAGGACGAAGGGCTGGTCGAGAACGCGCGCGCGCGCGGCGCCCAGCTGCTCGACGGCGCGCGCGCGCTGCAGGCGCGCTATCCCGGCGTCATCGCCGATGCGCGCGGCGCGGGGCTCTTGGTCGGCGTCGAGCTGCGCAGTGAAGGCTACGGCGGGACGATCATCCCCGAACTGCTCAAGCGCGGCGTCACCGCCGCCTGGACCCTGAACCAGCAGCGCGTGATTCGCCTCGAACCGCCGCTCGTCGTGACCGCGGACGAGGTCGACACCGCATTACGCGCGCTCGACGGCGCGCTCGCCGCCGCGTTCGACACGCTCGGAACGCTGGCCTGATGCCGTTCGTCGAGTGCACGATCGCCGTCGACGCGCCGGCGGCGACGGTCTACGACCTTGCGAAAGAGCAGGAGCGCTTTCCGGAATTCATGCCCGACGTCGAGTCGGTCGTCGTGCTCGAACGCCATCCGGACCGCGTCGTGACGCGCTGGAAGACGCTGGTCGAGGATGCGCCGATCGAGTGGACCGAGGAGGACCGTTTCGACGACGCCGCGCTGCGCATCGACTACGCGCTGATCGAGGGCGACCTCGACGTGTTCGAGGGCGCGTGGACGTTCGAGCAAGACGGCGCGACGACGTGCGTCATGCTCGGCGTCGAGTACGACTTCGGCGTCCCGACGCTCGCCGAGCTGATCGGACCGACGCTGGAGAAGAAGGTGCGCGAGAACGCCGAGATGATGCTCGCCGCGCTCAAAGCCGAGGCGGAACGACGGACGGCCCCGCAGTCGGTGCGCGGTACGCGCTGAAGCTCGTCGCGGTCGCAACCGCGCGCAGCGGGATCGACGAGAACAGCAGCTCGACGGTCCGCAGCAGCTCCTCGGCATAGGCCGCCTCGTCGAGCCGCTCGGGATCGAACGCGAACTTGCGCACGCGAAAGCCGGCGCGTTCGACCGCGTCGAGCATGATCGTCGCCTTCGCGGCGCGGTCGGTCAGCGATCGAATGCGCTGCATGGCGTCTTCGAGCCGCACGACCTCCGTGCGGTAGTCGACGTAGCGGCGCGTCTGGACGATCGCCTTGTCGCGAATCTCGGGCCAGCGCTCCTCGCGAAACGCCGCGACCGCCTCGTTCGCGCGCTCGGTGAAGCGGCGCTTGCGCGCCGCGACGATCTTCCGCTCTTCCTCTTCGGCGCTGCGCTGGCCGCGCGCGCGGGCTTTCGCGAGCGAGGCGTGCTCGTTCGGCGTGTACTCGGTCTCCAGCGCGATCCGGTCGCTGATCGCGCCGATCTCTTCGCGCCAGATCTCTTCCAGCGTCGCCGGCTCGTTCAGCGCGCCGAGCCGCGAGCGCCGCGCCGCGAGCGACTCGCGCCGCGTCTCCAGCAACTCGCGCACCCGCACGACGCCGTCGCGCAGCGCGGTCAGCCAGTCCGCGTCGGCCGACGACGACTGGTCTTCGAAGCGCAGCTCGATGCCGAGCCCCAGCGGTTGCACGTCGACGAAACGCCAGTACTCGCGCGAGGCCGGGACGACGCGGACACGGCTGCCGATCGGCGGCGCCGTCCCGCTGCTGCGCACGACGATGAACGACTCGCCGGTGTCGACGCCGGCGAGCGTCGTCTGCTGGTCGAGGACGCGCGCAAATGCAAGGATTCCCCAGTACGAGGCTTCCGGGAACCAAACGGGTTCGTCCACGTCATCGTACCGGCGGTTCCACAGCACGGCCCAGAGCGCGTCGTGCGCCTCCGCCGCGACGACATGGTCCTGGGTCGTGCTTTCCAGCACCGCTCGGACGCTGGAGCGGCGATACCGCGGCGTCGTCACGCTCGACGGGTTCGAAGCGGACGCAGGCGACCCCCGCGCACCTACGTCACGTTTCGTTCTCTTTACGGCTTCATGTACGGAATCTTGATTCGGTTACGATTCCGTGAACCGCATTTAATCCGGGCGGGCGAACGCGACGATCGTGTTCTCGGCGCGGCAGTTCGTCCAGAACCGCGACCCGTCGAAGCCGAGGCTGCGGGCGGCGAAGCCGATCGAGGCCAGCTCCTCGACGACCGGCACGTCTCCCCGCGCGTCGAGCCGCAGGAGGCGGTAGTCGTCGCTCTCCCGGCTTTCCGTGGTCGCCAGGTAGAACTTGCCGGACACGATGACCATTCCCGTCACCTGGCGCGGAACGGGGATCGTGCGTAGCACGGTCCCCGTTGCGTCGATCTCGTGGATGCACTGCTCGTAGCGCTGGCTCACGTACAGCAGATCGCCGTCGTAGGCCAGGAACGACCCCGTCCGCTCGGGGCAGCCGATCGCCTCCGACTTGAAGTGCTTGCCCATGATGTACCGGCGAATCCACCGGTCGTCGTTCTCGTCGGCGACGATCACCCGGAG
Organism: Vulcanimicrobiota bacterium; assembly: GCA_019233415.1. Lineage (GTDB taxonomy): Bacteria > Vulcanimicrobiota > Vulcanimicrobiia > Vulcanimicrobiales > Vulcanimicrobiaceae > Vulcanimicrobium. Next base: position 693 of record JAFAMK010000398.1, on the reverse strand, counting down.
CGCGTCGCCCGTCACCGTCAGCCCGTGTGGCCTACCGGGTGCGAGCGCCTCTTCGAAGACCCGGCCCTGCTGGGCGTTCAGGCCGTAGATACGGTTCGTCTCGTAAGAGCCGATCCAGAGGTCCGTCCCGTCGCAAGCGAGCCCGAGCGGAGCCGGGCAAGGGGCGGGAATCCGGACGAGCTCTTCGATGGTCGAGAGCGTCTGATTCATGCCCGCGTCCCTTTCCCGAATCGGCCCGCGGGCTCCCGGTGGGCGCGGGGCGAATCGGGGGTTCCGGATGGCCAAGTTCGCTTTCGTGATCCACCCCCTCTCGTTCGAGGACGTCGTCCGCTACGAGCCCGGCGCGAAGGGCAAGGGCAAGGCGATCATCGCCAAGATCCTGGAGTGGATGCCGCCGTACGCGGCCGCCCACGTGAGCGGGATTCGGGCACCCGACGGGCGTGAGACCGAGGGCTGGTTCGTGGCGGCGCCGCTCCTCCCGCAGCAGATGCTCGACTTCCCGCGCGAGCGCGTCTACGAGCGGATCGTGAAGGCGATCGAGATCGGCGCCGAGCTGGGCGCGGAGGTCGCCGGCTTGGGCGCGTTCACCGGCGTCGTCGGCGACGGCGGCGTGACGGTCGCGGAGCGCTCGCCGATCCCGGTGACGACCGGGAACTCGCTGACGATCGCGGCCGGCGTGCGCAGCCTCTTCCG
>JAFAMK010000294.1 GCA_019233415.1 Vulcanimicrobiota bacterium | reverse complement strand
ACTGGCGGAACCACCAGCGCCAGCGGCAGGTCGTTGAACTTCCTATTCATCCCCGATGCGTTCACGGGCACGTTCGACAATCTCGGCGCCTTCAAAGAGCCGTCACGCCTGACGCTCAACCTGCAGGTCTCGTACGACCTCTCCAGGGCGATGCGCGTGACGGTTACGCTGACCGGCCTCGTCGACCGCTGCTTCCAGCGCGGCTACGCGTGGGACGGCCCGAACATCTGCGTCTATTCCGAACTGCCGTCCGGCGGCGCCGGCGTCGGACCGTCCGGCAACTTTCTCCCGCTCAACCAAACTCCGGTCGCCCTGCGCTACCCCTACGGCGACTTCAGCAACAACCTCAACACCGGCTTCGTCGGCGTGAAGATCCCGTTCCAGGCCGCCATCGACCTGCGTATCAAGGTCTAGCCCCCCGTCACCCTGAGCCTGTCGAAGGGCCCTCGTCGCACGGCGTCCTTCGACAAGCTCAGGATGACGGGGGATAGCTCAGGATGACGGGGGAGGGCTCAGGATGACGGGGTGGCCAGGGCCGCGGCAAACGTTGCTGGGTCGACGTTGCCGCCGCTGATGACCACGCCGACACGTGCGCCGCGCGCGTCGACCTTGCCGAAGAGCAGGGCGGCGAGCGCGGACGCGCCGCTTGGCTCGACGACGAGCTTGAGGCGTTCGAACGCGAAGCGCATCGCGGCGCGAATCTCGTCGTCGGTGACGGTCACGATCCCGGCGGCGAGGGGGCGGACGATCTCCCAGGTCAACGCGCCGGGAGCCTGCGTTTGCTGGCCGTCGGCGATCGTCCGCGGGACGGGGATCGAGACGATCTCGCCGGCGTTCCACGATTGCACCCAGTCGTCGCCGGCCTCCGGCTCGACGCCGTAGATGCGCACGCCGGGCGAAAGCCCAGTCGCGGCGAGCGCGCAGCCGGCGAGCAGTCCGCCGCCGCCGAGCGGGGCGAGGAGCACGTCGAGCGGGCCGGCCTGTTCGATCAGTTCTAGCGCGGCGGTGCCCTGGCCGGCGACGATCATCGGATCGTCGTACGGCGGGACGAGCACGGCGCCACGCTCCGCGGCGATCGACGCGGCGAGCTCCGCGCGGTTCATGCGGTGGCGGTCGTACATGATGACCTCGGCGCCGTAGCCGCGCGTCGCGGCGAGCTTCGCCGCGGGCGCGTCGGTCGGCATCACGATCACCGCCGGAACGCCGAGCAGCTTCGCCGCGAGCGCGACGCCCTGCGCGTGGTTCCCGCTCGAAAAGGCGACGACGCCGCCCGTGCGCTCCTCCGGCGTCAGCTGCGCGATGCGGTTGTACGCGCCGCGGAACTTGAACGCGCCGATCCGCTGCAGGTTCTCGGCCTTGAGGAACACGTGCGCGCCGACGCGCTCGTCGAGCGAGGTCGCGGTGACGACCGGCGTGCGGTGCGCGACACCACGTAACCGCTCCGCGGCGGCGCGCACGTCGTCGAACGTGACGGTCAGGTCTTCGGAACCGGCGGGTCGTACTTCCAACGAAACACCTTGTCGTTCGGGTCGAACTGGAACTTCTCGTGCACGGTGGCCTTCTCGAACGTCACGTCGAACTCGTGCACGCGCGCGGGGTCGTTCTTGGGCGTGTTCTCCCTGACGCGCTGAATCTTTCCGAGCGGTGCGAGCACGTCGGCCCCATGGGCGACCTGCGTGCGCGTCGTCTCGGCAGCGATCTCGGCGTTCTCGAGCTTCGCGACCGACGCGAGGTCGTTGCTCTGCACGGCCTGCGTGAACTCGTGCGCGATCTTCTCGTATCGATTCTCGCCGCCGGCGCAGGCGCGCACCAGCAGCACCAGCGCGATCACGAAGACGGCCAGGATCAGAATTTGGTTCTGGCGCGCGCGCGGGTTCGGGGTCGTCACGGCGCGCGGTCCGCCCGGCGGCGGGGTCGGGGTGACGTTCGTCATGCCGGCACCTCGCGGGCGAGGTCGCGCGCGCCGAACGGCTCGAACGCCAGTCCCGGATTCCACTGCTGCACGAGATTGATGCTCCACGCGCTCTCGAAGAGCGCGAGCGCGTTGCCGTCCCAGTCCTCGACGAGCCGCGCGCTCGACCCGAGCGTCGCCGACCCGACGGACTCTCCCCGCACGCGGCGCGCGGTGGTGTAGGGAAGCGTCTGGAACACGGTCTTCACGTTGTACTCCGACTCCAAGCGGTACTTGACGACCTCGAACTGGAGCGCGCCGACCGCGGCGAGGATCGGCTCGATCCGGGTCTGCCCGTACGGGTAGAACACCTGGACCGCGCCCTCCTCGCGCAGCTGCGCGATCCCCTTCTGAAACGACTTATAGCTCGCGGTGTCGGTACTGCGGACGAGCGCGAAATGTTCCGGCTCGAAGGCCGGGATCGGCTCGAACCGAATGTGGTCGCCCTCGGCGAGCGTGTCGCCGATCGCGAAGACGCCGGGATTCGCCAAGCCGACGACGTCGCCGGCGAACGCGACTTCGACCGACTCGCGGTCCGACGCGAACAGCTTCATCGCGCGCGTCAGCCGCACGTCTTTGCCGGTGCGCACGTTGCGCACGGTCATGTCGCGCTCGAACTTCCCGCTGCACACGCGCAGGAACGCGATGCGGTCGCGGTGGCGCGGGTCCATGTTGGCCTGAATCTTGAACACGAACCCGCTGAACCGCTCGTCGGTCGGCTCGACGACGTGCTTCTCCGCGTCGACGCGCGGCGCCGGCGGCGGCCCCATCCGCACGAACGCATCGAGGAACAATTCGACGCCGAAGTTCGTCACCGCGCTCCCGAAGAAGACCGGCGTGACGTCGCCGCGCAGCATCGCCGCGCGGTCGAAGCCGGCGCCTGCGCCCTCCAGCAGTTCCAGCTGATCGAGGAACTCGCGATAGGTGTGCTCGTCGACCAGCGCCGCGATCGCGGGATCGGTCGGCGCCGCGGTGCGCACCGGCGCGCGCTTCGCGCCGTGCTCGGTGCGCTCGAACGTGTGCAGCGCGCCGCTCGCGCGGTCGTACACGCCGCGAAACGTCTCGCCGTTCCCGAGCGGCCAGTTCATCGGGTACGCGCCGATCCCGAGCACGTTCTCCAACTCGTCGAGCAGTTCGAGCGGATCGCGCGACGGCCGGTCCATCTTGTTGACGAACGTGAACAGCGGGATGCGCCGCGCGCGGCAGATCGCGAACAGCTTCTTCGTCTGCGGCTCGACGCCGCGCGCCGCGTCGATCAGCATCACCGCCGCGTCGGCGGCGAGCAGCGTGCGGTACGTGTCCTCGCCGAAGTCTTGGTGGCCCGGCGTGTCGAGCAGGTTCATCGTGTGCCCGTCGTACGGGAACTGCAGGACCGTCGACGTGATCGAAATCCCGCGCTCGCGCTCCAGCTCCATCCAATCCGACGTCGCCGCGCGCGCGCGCCGGCGCGCCGCGACCTGCCCCGCCGTCACGATCGCCCCGCCGTACAGCAGGAGCTTCTCGGTCAGCGTGGTCTTCCCGGCGTCGGGGTGCGAGATGATCGCGAACGTGCGCCGCTTGGCGACTTCCTCGCGCAGTTCCATCACCGGATTCGTTCGACGCGCGGGGCCGTTCGGACTCTACGGTGCCGGGTCGGGTTCGGTGGGGAGGGCTTCGGTCGCGGTGTAGCGCGCGGTGAGCTGGCTGCGGCGGCGGCGAATCTCGGCCAGTTCGGTCGGGGTTGCGTCGGCGATCAGGATGTCGCGGTGCGCGTCGAGGTAGCGCGCGGCGCGTTCGACGCCCGCGCGCATCGCGTGGACCGTGTGGCCGGTGTAGCCGATGTAGTCCCAGTCGCCGCGCACGGTCATGATCTCCCACAGCGAGAGCCGCTGGTCGAACTCGCCGCCGCCGACGTAGACGTCGAGGCTGCCGTCATACGTGTCGTACCAAATGTCGAGATAGCGGTCGCCGCACTCGTAGCGCGCCTGCGCCGCGCGCGAGCCGACGCGCTTCTCGACGACCGTGCGGCGAAACCCGAGCGCGTAGACGAAGTCGAACCGCTCGTCGATCGCCGCGTAGAGCTTGGTGATGCGCTCGCGCGCGGACTCGGCGTCTTCCTCCGCGTCGTCGGTGGGCGGCATCGTCTTGCGGCCCCACTCGGCGAGCACGTAGCGCGCGGTCAGCGAACGGTCCGTCGCGGCGAGCAGGATGGGCTTTGCGATCTCGGGGCGGTGCGGGAGCAGCGCGGCGGCGGCGTCGATGCGGATCGCACTGTGCGGATCGCGCAGCAGCTTCGCGAACGCGTCGATCCCGCGGTCGGCGCGGCGGAAGATGCGCAGGTGCAGCGACTGCAGGCGCATGAAGAGCCGGTTCGCCTCCGCCTTGTCCACCGCGGCATGGCGCTGCTCGTCGACCACCCGCCATTCCTCGACCAGACGCTCGACGTCGTCCATCTCCACTGACATCAGTGTTCGGCTAGTAGACGCGAACTTCCGTGCGGCCGTCGCGCTGGTACACGAGCGTCAGCCCCTGCGTGCCGTTGTAGAGGCGCGCTTCGGGCGGCACGCGCAGCCGGTCGCCGCCGCGGTAGACCCAAATGTCGTGGGTACGCACGAGCACCGTGCAGGGACCGCGATGCAGCGTCGTGCCGGGTGCAATGCGCATCGCGTCCTGGGGAACGTCCAGGGCCAGCAGTGCCGACGGCCCTTCCTTCGACGACTGCTGCGTGAAGCACGACGGCAGCGCGCTCAGCACCCACGGTCCTTGCCCGACGAAGTTCGGCGGCGGCGTTGCAATGAAGCCGCGGTTCGCATTGCCTTGCGCCGCGGGATGCCCGCGTCTCGCATTGTTGCGGAGCTGCCAGTCACCGGTCGCCACACGGTGCCCGAACACGATGCTCCCGATCGCGACGACGATCATCGTCGCGAGCAGGTAAAATCTCCACATTCCGTTTATGCGGCGGGCTCCTCCTCGGCGGCGAACGGCGCGTTGAGGCGCACGCGCGCACGGCCGATGCGCGCGTCGGCCATCCCGTAGTAGACGTCGAAGACCCGGTCGGCGCGCACGTCGATCGC
>JAFAMK010000247.1 GCA_019233415.1 Vulcanimicrobiota bacterium | reverse complement strand
CGCCGATCGTCGTCATGTGCCACCATGGCGGCCGCAGCGCGCGCGTCACGCAGTTCCTGGAAGCGAACGGCTACGCGAACGCGGTCAACCTCGACGGCGGGATCGACGCCTGGTCGGAGTCGATCGACCCCACCGTTCCGCGCTACTGACGGCGCGCCTCGACGAACCAGTGCACGCGCCCGCCGAGCGCGTCGTCGCCGTGCGCCCACGAGCCGACGACGTCGTCGACCTCGACCGCCTCGAGCGCGGTGACCGCGAAGCCGAACAGCATCTCGATCACGCCGTCCCGGTCCAAGTAGACGTGCGGAATCCCCGCCTCCTCGCCATCGCCGGGTGCGAAGCTCCGTTCGTCGAGCGGCGTCCCGAGCCCGTAACGCGCGTCGTCGATCGAACCCAGGGTCAGAAACACCGGCGAACCGGGCATCAGTACCCGCCGCAGCTCGGCGAGCCCGGCCCGTAGCTTCGCGCCGGTGCCGTGCAGGTACGCATGGGTCGATAGGGCCGCACCGTAGTTGTCGCGCGTCCCGGGCAACTGCGTGTAGGGTGTGCTGTCGGGCACGCTGACGACGGGGATTCCGGCGTCGACCAGGGCCCGCGTGTTGCGTCCCGAACCCGAGCCTACTTCGATCACAGGCCCATCGAGCGGGTGTTCGCGGGCATGCTGGATGAGACGTTCGGTGAGGGGGTGCGCCGTTTGTGCCGATGACGATGCCATGAGTGCGGTCCCTCTGATCCTGGTCGTGGGCGGCGATATGCTCGCCGTTCGCGTCTGCGAGGAGCTGTGCGCAACGCAGGGACACCGCGTGGCGCTGCTCTGGGTGCACGATCACGGTCTCGCGACGAAGCTCGACCGTCTCGGCTGCGATTACTTTCCCCATCCGCCGAACGACTACGAAAGCCTGCAGACCGCCGGCGTCGGCGACGCGGCGTCGATCATGGCGCTCTCGGAGGACGACCGCCTGAACCTGCAGGTCGCGCTGAAGGCACGCGACATCAACCCCGAGATTCGCGTCGTGCTGCGCCAGTTCAACCGCGGCCTCGGGCGCAAGGTCGAGCAGAACCTGCCGAACTGCTCGGTGCTCTCGCTCGCCTCGCACTCCGCCGCGACGTTCGTCGCGACCGCGCTCGACCCGTCGTGCTTCTACGCGCTGCAGTTCCCCGACATCGACGGCGTGCAGACCGGCTTCGCCGAGCGCAGCGCGGCCGAGCTGGGCGTCGCCGGCGTGACGGTCGCGACCGCGCAGCAGCGGCTGCACGCGCGGATCGTCGCGGTCGACGGCTCGCCGAATTTCCTGCTCGGGCACATGCTGGACGGCGAAGAGCGACTGATCGTCTTCGCGCGCGTCGAACAGCTCGAAGCGACGAGCGGAACGCGCGCGCTGGTGCGGATCGAGCGCCGCCACAAGCATTTCGAACGGCTGCGCGTCGGCCTGCGGAAGCGCCTGCGCGGCCTGCAGGCGACCGATCCGGTCCTGCGGCGGATCACCGCCGTGGTCGCGACGATCTTCGCCCTCTCGACGGTCTACTTCGCGTTCGCGCTCCAGACCGATCCGATCACCGCCTTCTACTTCGTCGCGACGACGTTCACCAGCACCGGATACGGCGACATCACGCCGCTCGGTCATGGGCAGGTCGCGATGATCGCCGCCAACCTCGTGATGTTCACCGGCGTCGCGTCGCTCGGGATCTTCATCGCGTTCGCGACCTCGGCCGTCACCAGCGCACAGTTCACCGCCGTGCAAGGCGTGCGGCAGATTCGCACGCGCGGTCACGTGCTGCTGTGCGGGGCCGGCAACGTCGGGTCCAGCGCGGTCGGCTATTTGCACGCGCTCCATCAGAAGGTCGTCGTGATCGAGGCGCATCCCGATCCGGTGCTGATCGAAATGTCGCGCGAGCGCCGCATCGAGCTGCTGACCGGTGACGCGACCCGCGACGCGACGCTCGACCTGTGCAACATCGCCAACGCGCGCGCCGTCGTCGCGCTGACCGACAGCGACACGGCAAACCTCGAGGTCGCGCTCGGCGCCCGCGCGCGCAACCCGCAGGTGCCGGTCGTGATGCGCGTGCAGGACGAGGCGTTCGCCGATTCGATCGCACGCCACTTCGAGGCGATCCGCACGTACTCGACCACCGCGCTCGCCGCGCCGTCGTTCGCGATGCTCTCGCGGTTCCCGGGGACGCGGGGCCGGATTGCGTTTGGAAACGATCAATATAACGTCGGGGAGCGGCTCCAGGGACAGGTACCCGCACCGCCTCCGGCGGAGCAGTGCATCCCGCTTGGCGTGTGGCGGAGGGGACAATTCCTCCACATCGACGCCTTCGAGGAGATGGAGCCCTACGACCGGCTTCTTTTCCTCGTACCGCTCTCGCAGTTCAAACCGGCGTCAGGCCGGCGCCGGGACGACGCGATGGCGGTCGGGACGACCTAGGGACGCGAGGAGGAAACGTGCTCGAAGCGGGAGCGAAGGTGCCGGACGTCGGCGCCAGCGACCAAGACGGTAACCGGGTGACGCTGCGGGGCTTCCAGGGCCACAAGCTCGTCGTCTACTTCTATCCGAAGGCCGACACCCCGGGCTGCACGGCCGAGTCGCAGACCTTCCGGGACCTCAAGGATCAGTTCGCCGCTGCCGATGCGGAGATCGTGGGCGTGAGCCGCGACACCGTCGAGTCGCAGAAGAAGTTCGCGGACAAATACGGGTTGAACTTCCCGCTCTTGGCCGATACCTCGTCGGCGATCTGCGACGCGTTCGGCGTCATCGTCGAAAAGAACATGTACGGGAAGAAGAGCATCGGGATCCAGCGCTCGACCTTTCTGATCGACCCGGACGGGACGATCGTGAAGGTGTGGCCGCGCGTCTCCGTCGAGGGCCACGGCAAGGCCGTGCTCGAGGCAGTCCGATCACGCTGACGACCACGGCGCGGCTGACGGTCGCCGGCTCCAGCTCGTCGATCCCGCGCCCCGACCGGGCCTGCAGCTCGTACTTGGTCGACGACGGCGAGACGCCGATCGTGCTCGACCTCGGGACCGGAGCGCTGGCGAACCTCCGGCGCCACGTCGACTACGACCGGATCGCCGCGGTCGTCATCAGCCACATGCACGCCGACCACTTCATCGACTTGGTCCCGCTGCGCTACGCGCTGCGCTACGGGCCGCGGCGGCGCAAGCAGAAGCTGCCCGTGCACCTGCCGCCGGGCGGGCTCACGATGCTGCGCACGCTGGTCTCCGCGTTCGCGCACGAAGGTGGCGAGTTTCTCGACGACGTGTTCGACCTGCACGAATACGACCCGTCGCGCGCGCTCGCGATCGACGGCGCGACGCTACGCTTCGCGCACACGGCGCACTACATTCCCGCTTTTGCGGTGCGCTGGGAGCGCCACGGCGCGAGTGTCACGTACTCCGCCGACACCGCGCCCGACGAGCGCGTCGTCGCGCTGGCGCGCGAGACCGACGTCTTCGTGTGCGAAGCGACGCTGCGCCACGGCGAGGTCGAGCCGGGGATTCGCGGGCACTCGTCGGCCGCCGACGCAGGCCGCATGGCGCGCGACGCCGGCGTCGGCCGGCTCCTGCTAACGCATTACGGCGAAGAATCAACGGCGCGCGATCTCGACGAGGATGCCCGCACGAACTTCGCCGGCGACGTCTTGGTCGCCGACGACCATCGCACGTTCGACCTCGGCTAATTCGTTCGGGGGCCGCCCTCGCCGCGTGGGAGGGCGAACTGGATCAGTGAGCTGATCGGGGCGAGGCCGCGTGAGACGATGGCGTGCGGGGTGACGCGCAGGTTCAGCTCTTCGAGGCG
>JAFAMK010000236.1 GCA_019233415.1 Vulcanimicrobiota bacterium | reverse complement strand
TTCCCCGAGTCCCACAGCGACGTCGAGAGCGGCGGGTAGGCGTAGAACTGCACGCCGTCGCGCTGCACCGCGTAGTTGAACCGCGTGTTTTGCGAGCCGCTCGAACCGAGGTTGACCGTCCACAGCCGGCGGTTCGCCAGCGGATCGGGTGCGCCGGTCGATGCGCTGCGCGCGGCAAGTCCGCGCGCGGTCGGGACGACCGTTCCGCAGGCCGCGCGCTCGGCGTCGGTCCCGTAGTCCGCGTCCGCGCCGGTCGCGAGCTTGAGCCCGGCGAACGCCGCCTCGAAGCTCGCCGCGAACGCGCTCAGCGAGAACAGCGGGTCTTCGTCCTGGCTTCCGCCGAGCGACGGCTGCGCCGCGACCGCGACCGACGAGGTGACGACCTCCGCCACCGCCTTGAACTCGGGGTCGACCAAGTCGATGTCGCGCGTCATCGTCAGCGTGACGGTCACCGGCGCGATCGCCGCGTCGTAGCGCGCGGTCGCCGCGAGGTCGACCTCGATGGTGCGCACCGGCGGAACGAGCGTCGCGGCCCGCAGCAGCATGTCGGGGTTCGCCAGCGCGACGTCGGCCGGCGCGATCCACGCCGGCTGGCCCGCCGCCGTGCGCGCGGCGTTGAATTTTTCGACGAGCGTGGTGAACGTCTCGGCGTCCCCGGTCCGCACCGCGTAGCCGGTGACGACGATCATCTGGCCCGCGGCGACCAGTTGGTAGACCGACGCGTTCGCGTCGGCCAGCTCGCCGACGGTGCAGCGGTAGCGCGCGGCGACCGCGGAGAGCTTCTCGTTGACCGACGAGGTCATCGCGACGGCGAGGATCGTCGCGCCCGCGCGCAGGTAGCCCGCCGTCGGCGCGATCGCGGTGACGAACCCGACCGGCGTCAGCGCGAACGACGCGGCGAGCGTCGCGATCGTCGAGTCGAGCGTCGGCGTGACCGACTGGCTGCCGATCGTGATCGTCTTCGCCGGGTCGAACTGCGCTGCGACATACTGGTTGTATTCGGTGTACGCGGTGAGCGCGTTCGGGTCGCCCGCCCACGCCGCGTAGCTCGCGACGATCGCGGCGATCGACTCGGTTCCGTCGGCGCGGTAGCTCGACGTCGAGACCGCGTGCGCGTCGACCAGGTACGGAATCTGCAGATGCTGGTTCGCTTCGAGCGTGACCGACGCGTTGCGCGAGCCGAGGTCCTCGACCGTGATCGCGAACGCGTCGGCGATCAGCTGCAGCGTGTCGCCCGGCTGGATCGCGTACGTGATCGTGCCGTAGTAGAGCGCCGTTCCCGGCGGGAAGACGTCCTGCACGTCGATGTTGTCGATGAGCAGTTGGGAGGCGGGCGGATCGCCGCTGCCCACTGGGCCGATCGCCGCGGCGACGCTCGCCAGCGTGTCGCCCGGCTGCGCGACGTAGTTCGGCAGCGTGACGACCTGCGCGTCGGCGAAGAAGCGCTGCACGTAGCGGTTCGTCTGCGCGACCGCGTCGGCGTTCGCGTCGGCGACCGACTTCTGGAAGATCGCGACGACGTCCGCGAGGGTTTGCCCCGCGGTGACGACGAGCGACGGCGCGTCCTGGTAGGTGAGCGTGATCCCCGGGCCGAGGACGACCGTCGTGTTCGCGGTGCCCAGGCCCGTCAGACCGGAGAGGGCGTCGCCGAGGATCGCGACGTGCTGCGACGTGCCGATCGCCGACGTGCTCGCGAGCGAGCCGTCGCGCGAGTCGATCGTCACCGTGCGCGCCTTCGCGATCAGCCCCGTCCCTTCGAGCAGCGGCAGGTTCGCGTTGGCCGCGCCGATCGTGCCGACCAGCGCGATCCGCTGCTGCTCGGTTCCGTTCGGCAGAATCGCCGTGGCGATCGCGTGCAGCGTGTCGCCGGTCGCGACGCGATAATACTGCGGAATGCTGAGCGGCGTCCCGTTCCCGAACAGCGCCGCCGCGTCGGCACTAGCGTTCGCTTGCGCGAGCGCGCCCGCGGTCGTTTCGTAGGTCGTCGCGACGCTCGCGAGCGTGTCTTGGTTCGGCGCCGCGGCGGTCGTGACCGTGATCGCGGGCAGCTCGGCCGCGTTCGTGATGAAGACGTACGCTTCCGCGAGGTAGCCTTGCGCCGCCAGCTTGACGGTGCTCGAACGCGACGCGTCGTCGCCGCCCAGGTCCGCGAACGACGTGCCCAGACCGAAGGTCACGTTGGGCATCCGCGTCTGGAAGTACGCGGTGATGATCTGCTGGCGGTCGACGCGCGCCTTGTCGTGCGTCACCGCGTAGTCGGCGCCCGGCGCCGGCATGTACGAGGTCGCGCTGAAGCGCCAGTCGACGGCGAGCTGCGCCGCGCCGCCGCCGGCGGGCGCGAAGGCGTACGACGTCGCGGTGCTCGGCCACGACGAGACCGGGATGATGTCGTCCGTGTAGCCGACCGGAACCGGGGGGTGCAATGCGGGATAGCTGGTGAGGTTGCCGTGCACGTCGTGGAAGACGAGGTTGAGATCGAGCTCCGCGCCGGCCGCGATCCCGGCATACGGGTTCTCCGCGGGCAGCGGAAGCGCGGCCGAGGCCGGAACGATCTGCTGCAGCGGCTCCGGCCGCGCGAACGTGTACGCTGCGAGCGTCTGCACGTAGTTCCAGAGCGGATCGCCCTCGGTGTAGGTGGGGCCGGCCGGCATCCCCTCGCCGCTGACCGAGAAGTTCGCGTTCGCGACGATCGAGAAGCCGAGCAGGTTGAAGAGCGTGTCCAGCTCGCTCTGCGCGTCGCTCGTCCCGAGCGCGCGCCCCTGCGTGGGCGGCTGCTGCGGGTCGGTGCGCGTGACGAAGAAGCCGGTGTTGCCGGGCCGCAGCGTCGCGTTCGCGGTCAGCATCCCGGCGAGCGGCTGGATCAGCGCGCTCGGCTGGAAGATTTCGCGGGTCGCGTTCTCGGTGCCGAGCGTTGCCGGATCGGTTCCGTGGTCGGCGGCGATGCTCTCGAACGTGTCGAGCGGCAAGATGGGAAGCGCGACGCCGTTCACCAAGATCGTCGCGTTCGGGTCGAGCAGGTGATGAACGGTCGCGTTCGCGGTCGCGAGCGAGGCCGGCGTCGGCGCCGGCTGAACGAGCGGGAAGGTTGCGGCAATCGTCGTCAGCGTTTCGCCGGCGGCGATCGTGTGCACGGTGGCACGCGCGAAAAGCGTCGCGCGCGACGTGTCGATGTTGTCACCGATCACGACGGCGGTGTTCAGCGTCGTCAGCAGGCTCGCGCCGACCGACGGCTGCGCGTCGAGCAGCGCGACGAGCGTCAGCGTCGTCTCGCCGCTCGCGTCGAAGATCGCGCCCGGGAACGTCGTCCCGTCGGAGGCGGAGTAGGTCAGGTAGAAGCCGCCGGAGCGCACGACGCTGCACTCCCACAACAGCTCGACGAACGCGAGGCTGTCGCTTGCCGCGAGCGTCGCGGTGTAGCTCGACCCCGCCGCGAGTGCGGCGACGCGCAGCGAGCGCTCCGACGCGGCGGCGACCGGCGTGCCGTTGCTTAGCGTCGAGAGGTTCGTCTTCACCAGCACGACCTGCGTGCGGTCGACCGCGTCGGAGATGAGCCCGCCGCCCTGCGGGTTGCTCGCGTCGGGCGCGTAGAGCAGGTAGAGCGTCGCGCCGCTGCCGCCTTCGAGTTCGCGCATCAGCGCGAGCAGCGTCTCGGTCCCGGTCTGGTCGGCGCCCTGCACGAGGTACGTGCCGGCGAGGTTCGGACCGCTGCTCGCCTGCGAGGGCACGAGCGAGATGCGAATCTCGACGGTCGTCGCCCAGCGCGCCGAGGTGACGGCAGTTTCCTGCGGGTCGCCGCCCGGCGTCGGCGTGATCAGCGTCAGCCCGTACGGCACGCCGAACGGCGAGATCGTCGCGACCGACGAGCGCAGCGCGTCGGGCAGCTCCCACAGCGTCGGTGCGCCGGCGGCGGTGCCGCTCGGCGGGAGCACGGGCATCTCGCCGGCCTGCCAGCGGTACGACGTCTGCAGCGCGCGCTGGTCGGCCACGGTCGACGAGAGCGCGATGCGCTCCAAGCGCTGCACCTGCGGCGTGAGCGTGATCCCGGCGAACTCGGTGATCTGCGCGGCCTCGTCGGCCGAGAGCGGGAAGGTCAGCGTTCCGCCGGGGACGGTCAGCCAATTCGCCGTGCCGGTCTTGGTAAATGCGAGCGTGTACGACGTCGGATCGCTCGCCGGCGCGGCGAACTCCTGACCGGTCAGCGAGAGCAGTGGATACGTGCGCAGCGTCGGGTCGTGGGGGTTCGCGACGAACAGCGGATCGCTCGGGTTCGGGATGCGCAGGCCCGCCATCAGGAAGCGCGACGCCTGCGCGGACGTCTCGTTCGCGCTCTCCGACGCGGCGACTTCGGTGACGAGCTGGTCGATCGGCAGCGACGGCACGTACGGGATCGAGAGCGTCGGCAGATCGGGATCGGCGTCGTGGAAGAGGCCGGCGGTGTTCGCGAGCTGGTCCGCCAGTTGGTCGAGCGTGAGCGCATAGCGGCTCGCGAGCGTGTTGAAGCTGTCGTCGGCCGTGATCACCGGCTCGATCGGCGGGATCGTGAAGATGCCGCGCGGGGCGAGCAGCGCCGTGTTCGCCGTGTTCGCGCTCGACCACAGCGTCTGCACCGGAACCGCGAACGTTCCGCACAGGTTCGCCGACGTTTCCGGCGGGATCAGCGACAGCGCGGTCGGCGCGGCGAGCGGGAACGTGACGGCCGGGTTCGCGTGCTGGATCGCGTTCTCGTTGTCCGGCGTGTCGCTGCCGTAGAACCGTTCGGCGAGTTCCGGGAGCGTGGCGCCGGCGTCCGCGAGGTAGGCGATCGAAATCGTCAACCCGGTCGCGGTGTACGTGACGTTGGGCAGCTTGACCGTCGTGGCCGGTACGACCAGGATCGCCGCGTTGACCGCGAGCAACTCGTCGACCGTCGTGCCGTTCGCCTGCGCGAACGCTTCGAGCGTCTGGCCCTGCGTCAGTTGCACGGTGTCGGGGTTGCCCGGAATGATCATCGTCTGCGCGACAAGCGGGATCCCTGGCGCGTTCGCGGCGAGCAGCACGTCGATGCGGTTCGCGAAACCCCAGAAGTTCGCGATCGTCTGCAGCGTGTCGCCGGCGCGCGCGAGCGTCGTCATGTCGCCGAGCGTGACGACGCCGCCGGGCCGTAGCAGCCCCGTCGTCTGCGGGTTGTCGGTCATCAGCGTGACCGCGGTGAGCCCGAAGCGGTTGGCGACCGTGTCGATCGAGTCGCCGTCGACGATCTGGTAGAAGATCGTCGAGAAGACGGGGCGCTGCGGCTGGCCGTCCGCGATGACGAGCCCGTTCGACGGACCCCACACGCGCAGGAGGCCCGTCGTCGCCGCGTTCGCCGCGACGATCGTCGCCGGCGTCACCTCGACGGGAACGGTCACGTCCGTGCCCGGCTCCAACGGCGCGTCGGCCGCGCGAAGCATCTGCGGGCCGTTCACTGCGGCGACCGCCGCGACGCTCGTCCCGAACTCGTCGGCGATCGACGCCAGCGTGTCGCCGGCGCGCGAGCGGTACGACGCGCGAACGCCGACCGGCACGGTCAGCGGCGTGCCGGCGCCGGCGCTCAGCAGGTCGACGCGCAGGTTCGCCGCGGCGACCGCGTGCG
>JAFAMK010000111.1 GCA_019233415.1 Vulcanimicrobiota bacterium | reverse complement strand
GGCCGCGCGGTCCGCACGACCGCGATGGGCTGGCGCGGCACGACGATCCTGCGCCGCAACGCCGCGGTCGCGCTCGGCAACGGGCTCGACCGCGCCGACGTCCCGGCGCTGGCGGACGCGCTGCGGGGCGACGTGAGCCCGCTCGTCCGCGCGCACGCCGCCTGGGCGCTGGGCCGGATCGGCTCGCCGCGGGCGCACGCCGTGCTGCGCGCGGCGCAGGCGGACGAGCGTGCGCCCGCGGTCCTGGCCGAGATTACGGTCGCGTTGGAACCCACCGAACCGCTCGCCGCGTTCAAGCCGAAGACACCATGACGTCGATTCGCCGTTCCTTCGCATTCCTGGCCGCCGCCGCGCTGCTCGCGCTGACCGCGCCCGCATTCCCAGCCGCGGCCCAGGATGATCTCTACACGCGGATGCAGCGCGTCAATTCCGGCTTGAACTCGTACCAGGCCGACGTCAGCGTCGCGATCCAGATGCACAGCTTCCCATACCTGAACCAGACGTTCGAAGGGAAGACGTATTACAAGCGCCCCGACAGGGCGGCGGTGCAGTTCAACACCGTTCCGGTGATCGCCGGGCTGCTGAAGAAGGTCGTCGGCCAGACGGAGCCGCCGTCGGACTGGCCAAAGCTCTACGACGTTACCAAGACCGGCGACGACGGCGAACATGCAACGTTCAAGCTCGTGCGGAAGAAGAACGGCCGCATCGACCACGTCGACGTGAAGGTCGACGACAAGACCGCGACCGTCACCGAGATGACGTATTTCTACAAAGAAGAGGAAGGCGGCGGCTCGATCCGGTTCACCAACACTTACGACCAGATCGCCGGCAGCTTCGTCATCAAGCAGCAGACCGGCAAGGTCGACATCCCGCGCTACAACGCCGACGTCAGCTCGACGTTCGCGAACTACAAGATCAACGTCCCGGTCGACGAGAAGGTCTTCGCAGACAGCTAAGCTGGGTGCGCCCTTCGACAAGCTCAGGATGACGGGCCGCAAGCTCGGGATGACGGGGGCGGGGCTGCGAGGAATTCCTAGGGATCGTGATCGATCTGATCGAGACCGGGGCGGAGCTGCTGGTCGACGCCTTCCGGCGCCCGATCACCTACCTGCGCGTCTCGGTGACCGATCGCTGTAACCTGCGCTGCGTCTACTGCATGCCCGAGGCCGGGCTGCCGTGGATCCCCAAGCCGGAGATTCTGTCTTACGAGGAGATCACGGCGATCGTGCGCGCCGCGGCCTCTATCGGCGTCCGCAGCATCCGGCTGACCGGCGGCGAGCCGCTGATCCGCCGCGATCTGGCGCGGCTCGTCGGGATGATCGCGGCGGTCCCAGGGATCGACGACGTCGCGCTCTCGACGAACGGGCTCCTCCTCGCCGAGCAGGCGCCGGCGCTCGCCGCGGCCGGGCTGCACCGCGTCAACGTCTCGCTCGACACGCTCGACGACGCGCGCTTCACCGCGATCGCGCGACGGCCCGGCCTTGCGAAGACGCTCGCGGGAATCGACGCTGCGCTCGCGCACGGGCTTACGCCGGTCAAGCTGAACTGCGTGCTGATGCGCGGCACGAACGACGACGAGCTGGAGGCGTTCGCCGCGCTGACGCGCGAGCGCGCGGTGCACGTGCGCTTCATCGAAGTGATGCCGGTCGAAGAGAACGTCGCACTGCAGCGCGACGCGTGGATCTCGTCCGACGAGGTGCTCGCGCGCCTGCGCGCGCTCGGCGCGCTGCGCGAGGTGCCGAACCCGCACGGCAACGGACCCGCGCGCACGTTCGCGTACGACGACGCGCCTGGCACGGTCGGCGTCATCTCGCCGCTCGCGCACGACTACTGCGAGCGCTGCAACCGCGTGCGCCTCACGGCCGACGGCCGCTTGCGCCTGTGTCTGTTCGGCGACAACCACATCGACCTGCGCACGCCGCTCCGCGCCGGGAAGGGCGAGCACGCGATCGTCGAGATGCTCCGCGCGTCGATGCACGTCAAACCCGAACGCCACCACTTGCGGCTCGGTGAGACCGCGAGCGCGATGCGCGCGTTCAGCGAAATCGGCGGATAATTACTCGATCGACTTTCGGAAGAAGGCCAGCATCCGGCCCTGTTCGGGCATGATGCGGAACTCTTCGAAGCCCCACGACTTCGCCTGCGTGATGCCGCGGTTGTCGCCCATCTGCAGCAGGAACGTCAGCGTCTTGACGCCGCGCTTGCGCGCGATGTTCTGCACGTCGGTGATCAGCTGGTTCGCGACGCCCGGCGGCGAGTCGACGCGCGTGCGCAGCGCCTCGACCATCGCGACGTCGATCCCGTTCGCCGCTTCCGGATCGGCATAGCCCTGCGGGAAGCGAAAGACGAGCTGCACGGTCCCGAGCAGCCCCGACGCATCCTCCGCGACGAGGACCAGACGCCGTCCGGCCTGCTGCTCGGATAGCCATTTTTGAACGCGCGCAACCCACGGCTCGCCGGTTGGCGTGTTTCCTCCGACGACGCCGTCCGCAACGAGCCGGTCCGCGTCGCGCGGTGAAGCGTAGCGGATGAACACGCGGCTCACGCCGCCGGTCATACGAGAGAGGAGATGGAACTTCCGTCAGGGAGTGAGGGAATCGTAATGTGGGTACCCACCCACGGTCCCGAGAAAGGAGTTCCATTGCAATACAAGCCGCTAGCCTTTCTTGCCGCTGGCGCCCTCGCCGTTGCCCTGATCGCCGCGGGGTGTTCGAAGAGTCAGGATCAGTCGAGTTCGACGAGCACGACGAGTACCGCGACCGCGAGCGCAGCGCCGACGACCGGCACGCAGAGCGGCTCGTCGAGCACCGCGACCGGCAGCGCGAGCGCCGGGAAGTCGCTCTTCAGCGCCAACTGCTCGAGCTGTCACGGCGCGACCGGGACCGAGGGCGGCATCGGACCGTCGCTCAAGAACGAGAAGAGCCGCAAGAACTATGCGCAGGCCGTGGCGTGGATCAAAGACCCGCAGCCGCCGATGCCCAAGCTCTACCCCTCGCCGCTCAACGAGAAAGACGTCGACGATCTCGCAACGTACGTCGAGGGACTCTGACCGACCACAGTGAACGCCGCCCGGGACGTGTCCCGGGCGGTGTTCGCTTTTTCGAGGGATCTGCGGCTGAGCGATCATGCAGGGCTCGCCGCCGCCGCACGCCACGGCGACGTCGTCCCCGTGCACGTCGTCGATCCGGTTTCGGCGGCGCGGCTGCGCCGCTCACCGCGCCGCGCGGCATACTACTGCGCGGCGGTGCGCGCGCTCGACGCCGACCTGCGCGCGCGCGGCAGCGCGCTGATCGTGCGGCGCGGCAACCCCGGGCCGGCGCTGCGCGCGCTGGCGCGCGCGACGGGCGCGAGCGTCGTCGGCTGGAGCTGCGGCTACGACGCGAAGAGCATTCGGCGCGACCGCGATCTGCAGTCGATGCTGGAAGAGGCCGGGCTGCGCGCGCTGCCGGTCCACGACGCGCCGGCGGTTCCACCGGAAGACGCCGCCGCGAGCCACCGCACCGGCGACGGCTACCGCGCGTTCGTCCCGTACCACGCGCGCTGGCGCACGCTGCTCCCGACCGCCGACGCCGGGACCGCGGCCTTCGCCTCGGTCGAGATCGCAAGCGAACCGCTTCCGGTCCCTGAAGAGTTCGGCTCGCAGGCGAGCGTGGCCGAGCCGGCCGGCGAGGCGGCGGCGCGGGCGAAGCTGACCGCGTTCCTGGCCGCGCCGGCGCTCCAGTACGGGGTCGCCCGGAACGTCCCGGCCGCCGGCGATACCTCGCGGCTCTCCGAGGCGCTCTCGTTCGGAACCCTCGCCGCGCGCGAGGTCGTCCGTGCCGCCTGCGAGCGGGCCGAGGACCCGTTCTTGCTGGTCGAGGAGCGCACGTCGCTCAAGCTCTACCTGCGGGCGCTGGCCCAGCGCGACTTCTTTCTGCAACTCGCGTGGTACAACGAGTCGCTGGCGGAAGAGCCGCTCCAGGCGAAGATGCGCGGCTTCGTCTTCGCCCGCGCGCACGCGCACCTCGACGCCTGGCGCAGCGGGCGGACCGGCTACCCGCTCGTCGATGCGGGGATTCGCGAGCTGCGCGCCACCGGCTGGATGCACCCGCGGCTGCGGGCGATCGCGGCGTCGTTCCTGTGCTTCGACCTCGGGGTCGACTGGCGAGTCGGGCGCGACGAGTGGGACCACTACCTGATCGAGGACGACCCGGCCCTGGCCGCCGGGAACTGGCAGTGGGTCGCCGGCGTCGGCGCGGACCTCGCCGCCTACCCGCGCATCTACAACCCGCTCAAGCAGGCGCGCCGGTTCGACCCGACCGCCCAGTACGTGCGCCGCTGGATCCCCGAACTGGCCGCGCTCCCCGACGCGGCGGTCCTCGACCCGCTGGTCGGCCGCCACGAGCGCCAACTGCAACTGCCGCTCTTCGGCCGGGCGTCGTACCCGGCGCCGGTCGTCGACCACGAGGCCGAGGCGCGGGCCTTTCTGGCGCGCTACGCGCGCGAGGTCCGCACTCCGGCGTAACGAACCGTTTGCGCATGAGCGAGAAGCCCGTCGCGTCGCACGACAGCGGCAGCCCCGACAACCTGATGCGCTTCATGATGACCGGCTGGGCGACCCCGCCGGCAACGCCGGCGAATTCGGTCGAGGGCGTCGAGCGGTTTGCGGCGCGGCGCGCGGCGCTCGGCAACAGCTTCGCTGGCGAGGTGCTGATCGTGCCGACGGGCCACGAGAAGGTCCGCGCCAACGACACCGGCTACCGCTTCCGGCCCGGTACCGACTTCTACTATCTCACGGGCAATCTCGAACCGGACAACGTCCTCGTGCTGACGCCTGGCGGCGACGGCCACACGGCGACGCTCTACTGCGAGCCGAACCCGGGCAAGACCGACGCGACGTTCTTCACCGACCGCGTGAAGGGCGAGCTGTGGGTCGGGCCGCGCCTCGGTCTCGTGCAGACGGCGCAGCGGTACGGCCTCGCGACGAAGCCGCTCGCCGATCTCGCCGCCGACGTGTCGGCCGCGATTGCCGCCGCGCCGTTCCGCGCCTTGCGCGGCATCGACCCCGCGCTCGACGCGGCGCTGCCCGAACAAGCCGAACGCGACGCGGCGTTCGCGACCGCGCTCTCGGAGATGCGGCTGCTCAAGGACGAGCTGGAACTGCGCGAGCTGCGCCGCGCGATCGCGGCGACGCACCACGCGTTCGACGACGTCGTGCGCGCGCTGCCGCACGCCGAGACCGAGCGCACCATCGAGGGCGTCTTCAACCTGCGCGCGCGCGTCGAGGGCAACGACACCGGCTACCTGACGATCGCGGCGAGTGGGCCGAACGCGTGCACGCTGCACTGGACGCGCAACGACCGCCGCATCGGCGAGAACGAACTGCTCTTGCTCGACGCCGGCGTCGAGGCCGAGACGCTCTACACCGCCGACATCACGCGCACGATCCCGATCTCGGGCCGCTACTCGCCCGAGCAGCGCGCGATCTACGAGCTGGTGCTGGCCGCGCAGGACGCGGCGTTCGAGAAGTGCGCGCCCGGCAACGACTTCCTCGACCCGCACCGCGCCGCGATGGACGTTCTCGCGCACGGGCTCGAACGGCTCGGCGTCCTCGGTTCGGCCGAGGAAGCGCTGCGCGACGAGAACCAGTTCTACAAGCGCTACTCGCTGCACAACACGAGCCACATGCTCGGGCTCGACGTGCACGACTGCGCGGCGGCGCGCGCCGAAAACTACAAGTTCGGCAAGCTCGAAGCGGGGATGGTGCTGACCGTCGAGCCGGGGCTCTACTTCCAGCTCGACGATCTGACCGTGCCGGCCCGCTACCGCGGGATCGGCGTGCGGATCGAGGACGACGTCCTGATCACCGAGACCGGCGTCGACGTGCTCTCCGCGGCGATCCCGCGCGCGGTCGACGAGGTCGAAGCCTGGGTCGCCGCGGCGCGGGTGCCGGCCTAGCTTACTGCTGCGTTGCGGGGAGACGGGCGTCGACCCAGTCGGCGATGATCGGAACGCTGACGTCGTCGCCCTGCCAGACCTTGAACGCGTAGACGACGCTCGCGACCACGGTCAGCGGGAAGACGAACGGCAGCAGCGGCCACGCGCCGATCCCGAGGATCGGGAGCATCGCGGCGGCGCTGAGCAGCGCGCCGAGGCCGTACATGCCGAGGTTGAAGCCGAGGGCCTGCCACGCCTGGCGTTTGACGAAGTGCGACGCCTTGCCGTCGAGCAGCGCGATCAGCGCGAGCGGCCAGAACGGGTAGCCGAGCGCGACGAGCGCGCGCGTCTCGGGCCGCGTCGCCACCGCGGCCGTCCGCTGCACGCGCGGCGGGGTCGGCGGCGGTGGCGGAGGCGGAGCGTAGCTCGCGTGCGGCGGCTCTTGGTACGCCTGCTCCTGGTAGGTGCCGTACGACGGCCCGACGCCGCCGGGGATTCGGTTCGTCTGGCGGGCCGCATCGACGCGGGCGGCCAGGACGCAGCCGGGGCAGTTCCCGTTCGCGTCGCGGCACGTGGCGCAGATCGGTTTCTTGCAGCCGTTGCACGGGGCGACCGACGGAACACTGTTGTGAAAGAAGCAATCCACGATTGAGATGACCACCTCGCGGTCGGTGAACTCGCACCCAAGGTACTGCCGAGCCGCGGCGAAGGTTTCGCGGTGAATCCGACCCTGCGGCGGCTCCTGCGCGAGGC
>JAFAMK010000097.1 GCA_019233415.1 Vulcanimicrobiota bacterium | reverse complement strand
CGGATGACGCTGCTCGCCGACCTGTGCGCGCGCAAGCCGCAGATCGTCGTCGCACCGGTCGCCGCGCTGCGGCAGTACGTGATCCCCCGCCGCGTCTTTGAAGACGCGGCGTTCGCGCTGCGCGCCGGCGCGGCGGCCGACTGGGAGGCGACGCTCGAACGGCTCTACCGGCTCGGCTACGCGCGCGTCGACGTCGTCAGCGCGGCCGGCGAGTACGCGGTCCGCGGCGGGATCCTCGACGTCTTTCCCGCGACCGCCGACGCGCCGGTGCGCGTCGAGTTCTTCGGCGACGAGGTCGACGCGGTGCGCGCGTTCGATTTGCAGTCCCAGCGCTCGACCGGCGCGCTCGACGCGGTGACGATCACGCCGTGGCTCGAGATTCTGCGCGAACCGTCGCTGCGCGCGAAGGTTCTCGAACGCGCGACCGGCGAGGCGAACGTCATCTCGGCGCTGCGCGCGTACCTCGCCGGTGGCGCCGACGTGCCGGAGCCGTGGCTCGGCCTCGCCTACGGCGAGCGCGCGACCGTGCTCGACTACCTGCACCCGGAGTCCCTCGTCGTGCTCGAAGAGCCGGGGATGCTCGAAACGGTCGAGCGCGGGCTCGACGAGGAGCGCGCGCGCGGCGCGGTCGCGCTGATGGCCGGGGTCGACTCCGGCGAGCTGGACGTGCGCGACGACGAGGTCGGCGAAGCGCTGCTCGCCGACGTCGTCGCGCCGTACCCGCACCTGGCGGACTACGCGGAGCGGCTGCGCGCTCGGCGCGTGTTGATCGTCAGCGGCGGGATCGAAGCCGGCGACTTGCGCTGGCTGCCCGCGGCGATGGAATCGTTCGTCCTCGAAACGCGTCCGGCGGAGCACTTCAACCGCCGCATCGAACTGTTCACGGCGGCGGTGCGCGAGTGGGTCGCAGCCGGCGACACGGTGTGGCTCGTCGCGAACGGTGCCTCGCGCCTGGCGGAGATTCTGCGCGCGGCGAACCTCGGCGTCGAGCGCAGCGCGCCGCGCGTCCTCCTGCCGGGGACGGTCTTCGTCGATCAGGGCTCGATCGAGAGCGGCTTTGCGATCCCGATGCTGCACCTGCACGTGCTCGGCGACCGCGAGATCTACGGCCAGCCCGCCAAGCGCGTGAAGCTACGCGCGGTGAAGGAAGGCGTCCCAGTGACGCTCGCCGACCTCAAGGTCGGCGACTACGTCGTGCATGCCGTGCACGGGATCGCGCAGTACCTGGGATTGCGGAACGAGACGATCCTCGGCGCGACGAGCGACTACCTCGACCTCAAGTACGCCGGAACGGACCGCATGCTAGTGCCCGTGCACCAGATGCACCAAGTCACCAAGTACAGCGCGAACGAAGGCGCCGCGCCGCGGCTCTCCAAGATGGGGGGCGCCGATTGGGCGCGCACGAAGACGCGCGTCTCGGAGAAGCTGGCCGAGATCGCCGAAGGGCTCGTCGAGCTGTACGCGGAGCGCGAGGTCGCGCGCGGCCACGCCTTCGGCCCCGACACGCCGTGGCAGGGCGAGCTGGAGGAGTCGTTTCCGTACGACCCGACCCCCGACCAAGCGAAGGCGATCGACGACGCCAAGCGCGACATGGAGTCGCCGAAGCCGATGGACCGGCTCGTCTGCGGCGACGTCGGCTACGGCAAGACCGAGGTCGCGGTGCGCGCGATCTTCAAGGCGATCGCCGACAGGAAGCAAGTCGCGCTGCTCTGCCCGACGACGCTCCTCGCCGCGCAGCACGCGCGCACGCTGACCAACCGCTTCGCCTCGTTCCCCGTGCGGATCGAAGAGCTGTCGCGCTTCAAGACCAAGAAGGAAGCGCAGGCGATCTTGAACGACCTCGCGCAGGGCAAGGTCGACGTCGTCGTCGGGACGCACCGCATCCTCCAGAAGGACGTCGTCTTCCGCGACCTCGGGCTGATCGTCGTCGACGAAGAGCAGCGCTTCGGCGTCATGCACAAGGAGCGCCTCAAGCAGCTGAAGGCGACGGTCGACGTGCTGACGCTCTCGGCGACGCCGATTCCGCGCACGCTGCAGATGTCGCTGATGGGCGTGCGCGACCTCTCGCTGATCCAGACCGCGCCGAAGAACCGCATGTCGATCAAGACGGTCGTCGTGCCGGCGTCGGACGCCGTCGTGCAGCGCGCGATCACGAACGAATTGGATCGCGGCGGCCAGGTCTACTACGTCCACAACCGGATCGAGTCGATCTACGGCGTCGCCCGCGCGCTGGAACAGCTCGTGCCGAAGGCACGCGTCGCGGTCGGTCACGGGCAGATGCGCGAGCACGAACTCGAACCGGTGATGAACGCGTTCATCGAGGGCGAGATCGACGTCTTCGTCTCGACGACGATCATCGAGAACGGGATCGACATCCCCAACGTCAACACGATCGTCGTCAACGACGCCGACAAGTTCGGCCTCGCGCAGCTCTACCAGTTGCGCGGGCGCGTCGGGCGCTCGAACCACCAGGCCTACGCGTTCCTGCTCTACCAGGCGCACAAGGCGCTGAGCGAGGAAGCAAAGGCGCGGCTCGAAGCGATCCGCGAGTTCACCCACCTCGGCAGCGGGCTGCAGATCGCGATGCGCGATCTCGAGATTCGCGGCGCGGGGAATCTGCTCGGTGCGGCGCAGTCGGGGTTCATCGGCGCGGTCGGCTTCGAGACGTACGTGCAGCTGCTGGCCGACGCGATCGCCGAGCGCAAGGGCGCGCCGCACGCGCGCGAGGACGTGCGCGAGGCCGTGATCGACGTGAAGCTCGACGCGTACGTCCCCGACGAGTACGTGCCGCAGGTCTCGCAGAAGATCGCGATCTACCAGCAGCTTGCCGCGGCGCGCGATCTCGCGCACGTCGACGAAGCCGTCGCGTCGGTGCGCGACCGCTTCGGGCCGCCGCCGCCCGAGTTCGACGCGCTGGTCGAGATCACGCGGCTGCGCGTGATGGCGCTGCAGGTCGGCGTGACGCGCGTCGTCATCAACGAGCAGCGGTTGACGCTCGGCGTCGGAACCGGTTTCCAGCTCGACCCGGCGTCGATCCCGAAGCTGCAGTCGATCACCAAGAACCGCTTCCGCTTCGGCGAGGGGAAGATCACGATCGACCTTCCCGCGCGCAGCCCCGCCGACCAGCTTCCGACGCTGCGCGCGCTTCTCACCGCGCTCTAACGTGTCTTTGCGCAGACTCTAACAGTTTGGAACGCGCGGTGAGCGCGCGGTTAGGATTCGCGCGCGCGGCGCGGTTTTACGCGGACCGGCGCCCGCTTGCGGCGGAGTGTGCGCGTACATGGAACGGATCTGCTACGTGCACGCGGGTACGCACAAGACGGGAACGACCTCGGTTCAAGCCTTTCTCGCCGCCAACCGTGCGCCGCTCGCCCGCCGCGACGTCCTCGTGCCGCACGCCGGCTGCGTCACCGGCGAGCTGGGTGCGCACCACAACGTGGCGTGGGAACTGCGCCGTGACGAGCGCTTCCGCACCGAGTACGGTGGCGTCGACGCGCTGGTCGACGAGCTGCGCGCGAGCGACGCGCCCGTCGCGTGCATCAGCTCCGAGGACTTCGAGTTGCTCGTGCACGTCCCGGGCGCGCTGGTTCGGCTGCGCGAAGCGATCGAACGGAGCGGCCGGCGCGCGCGCGTCGTGATCTACCTGCGCTCGCAGACCAGCTACTGCGAGTCGGTCTACGCGGAGATCGTCAAGCACGGCTTTCGCACCGCGTTCGCCGAGTACGTCGAGGACGTGCTGCGGCTCGGGCGGTTCGAGTGGGGCCCGTATCCCGGCCCTCCGTTCGACTACGCGCGGCTGCTCGACACGTTCGCCGACGCGTTCGGCCGCGACGCGATCCTTGCGCGGCGCTACGACGCCGACGCGGCGGACGCGGTGCTGCCGACGACGTTCGCCGCGCTGCTGACCGGGCACCCGAGCGCCGAAGCCGAGTACGAGATACCGCCGCGCTTGAACGGCGCGCTCGCGTTCGGCGGCGTGCTGCGCGCGCTCGGCGTCGCCGATCCGCCGGTCGACGCGTCGCTCCCGTTCACGCCGCTGACCGCGCACCAGGCGCTGCGGATCGGACTGCGCTTCGCCTTCTCGAACGCCGACGTCGCGCGGCGCTACCACGCGACGGTCGCGCCGGTCACCGTGCGCGAAATCGGCCGCGCGGTAGGAGCGTTCGCGGCCCCGCGCTGGTCGCGCGCGCTACAGACGGCTCGCGCGGCGCTCGCCGACTCGCTCGGCGCCGGCTCACACCCGGAGCGCCGTCCGCGTGGCCGGCCCGTTCGTGGGTACACCGACGCCGCGCCGGAGGCGTTCGGGAAGGCCAGCTAGACCTTAGAACATCCTCGCCTCGGCGAGGTCGAGGTCGTACTGGATGCGGCGGAAGAGGTCGTCGGGGATCTCGCCGCGGCTGCGCAGGCGCGCGATCTCGCGCCGTTCGGCGCGCAGCGCCTCGGACTGTGCGTGGTGGTCGAACTCGCTCTCCGCGGTCTCTTCGGTGCGGCCGCGGATGCCGTGGCCGCGCAGGTGGTCGATGCGGTGGACGTACTCGCCGCGCAGCCGCTCGACGATGCGCCGTTCTTCGTCGTCCTGCGCCTGCGCCGACAAGTCCGCGATCTCGCGCACGCCGGCCTCGAGCGCAGCGATGCGCACTTCGATCTCCCGCTCCTCGCCGTCGTTCTCGTCGCGGCCGAGCTTCAGCCACTTCACGAGCGGGATCAGCGAGAGCCCCTGCCCGACGAGCGTCACGAAGATCACGACGAACGTGATGAAGACGATCGCGTCGCGGCCGGGGAACGGCGCGCCGTCGCGCATCACGTAGGGGAGCGCGAGCGCGGCGGCCAGCGAGACGATCCCGCGCATCCCCGTCCAGCCGATGACGAAGAGCCACGACCACGGCGGCAACGGGTCGTGCTCGCGCAAGCGGCGTGAGAGCGCGCGCGGCAGCCACGCCGTCGGCACGATCCATGCCAGCCGCACGACGATCAGCAGCGCGCTGATCGCGAGCGCGGCGGGGAGCAGCGCGAGCAGATGGTGCCCCTCGAAGCTGCGCAGCTGCAGCCCGAGGACGAGAAAGACGTACGCGTTGATGATGTAGATCCAGGTCGTCCACACGCTGGTCGCGACGAGCCGTGTCTCCGGCGAGTAGACGACCGGCGAACGGCGGCCGAGCCGAATCCCCGCGACGACGGTCGCGAGGACCGCCGAGACGTGCAGCGCCTGTGCGGAGAGGTACGCCGCGTACGGCGTCGCGATGATGATCAGGTTGTCGATCAGCGAGTCGGCGAGGTCGTGTGTGTTGAGCGCACGGGTGAGCCGCTCGATCCCCAGCTCGATCACGATCCCGACCAGGATGCCGCCCGTGGCGACGAGGACGAACGAGCCCGCCGCCTGGAGCGGCGAGAAGCCGCCCGCGACGACCGCCGCGACCGCGAAGCCGTACAGGACGAGCGACGTCGCATCGTTGACCAGCCCTTCGCCTTCGAGGACCGCGACGATCCGGCGCGGGACCTGAAAGCGCTCGAACGTCGCGATCGCGGCGACCGCGTCGGGCGGCGAGACGATCGCGCCGAGCACGAACGCACTGGCCCAGCCGAGCCCGGGGACGAGCCGTTCGGCGAGCACCGCGACCGCGACCGTGCTCGCGATGACCAAACCGATCGCGAGGACCAGGATCGGGCGAAGATTCGCCTGGAACAGGGTCAGGTCGGTCGACCACCCGCCGGCGAAAAGCAGCGGCGGCAGGACCGAGAGGAAGATCCAGTCCGGGTTGATCCGCACCGGCGGCAGGCCGGGGACGAAGGCCAGCACGGTGCCGGCGACCATGAAGACGATCGGGTACGGCAGCGCCAGCCGTTTCGAGACGATCCCGAGGGCGACGGCCAGGGCGAGGCCGAGGACCAGCATCACCGGCTCGCTCATCGCCGCTCGATCCTCCGCTCAGGGCATCGCTTCCCGCCGCGCCGATGGCCGCCCCTTCGACAAGCTCAGGGTGACAGGGCGGGCTCCGCCGGAGGAGGGGCGGGCCGTGCCCCGAACCCCGGGCAGGTCGCTGCGGAGGCACACCAACCTCCGCTTTTCCACGTCGCCCCTTCTTGACGGAGATCCGATGCCCCGTACACCTCGCGCAGTCGCCGCCCTCGGGACGGCAGCGCTCTGCCTCTCCCTCGCCGCATGCGCGGGCGGTTCCGGCGGCGGCACCGTCGCCACCGTCAACGGCACCAGCATCAGCCGCGCCGACTTCGACAAAAAGCTCGAGTCGAGCCAGGCGGCGAAACAGGTCCTCACGCAGATGGTTCAGCAGGAGCTGATCGACCAGTACGCGCGTGACAAGAAGGTCGACGTCAGTCAGGCCGAGATCGACAAGAAGGAAACCGAGACCAAGGCCAAATTCCCGCCCGGCCAGTTCGAGCAGATCCTCAAGCAGCAGGGCCTGACCGAAGCCGACGTGCAGAACATCCTCAAGCAGCAACTCGTGCTCGAAAAGGCTGTCGCGCCGCAGGTGAAGGTCAGCGACGCCGACGTGAAGGCGTACTTCGACAAGAACCACGCGCTGTTCGACAAGCCCGAGCAGGTGAAGGCGCGCCACATCCTGGTCGCCGACGCGAAGACCGCGCAGACCGTGCTCGCGAAGCTCAAGGCGGACGCGAGCGACGCGAGCTGGCTCGCGCTCGCGAAGCAGTACTCGACCGACCCGTCCACCAAGGACAAGGGCGGCGACCTCGGCTACTTCGGCCGTGGTCAGATGGTGCCGGCGTTCCAGGACGCCGCGTTCGGCGCGAAGGTCGGCCAGATCGTCGGCCCCGTGAAGTCGCCGTTCGGCTACCACGTGATCCAGGTCGAAGACAAGAAGCCCGCGACGAAGGCGACCTTCGCGAACACGAAGGATCAGATCAAGACGCAGCTCACGCAGCAGCAAGAAGCGCAGCAGGTTCCGCTGTTCTTGCAGCAGCTGCGCAGCAGCGCGAAGATCGACGTCTACGACGACCGCTACAAGGACGTGTTCCCGCCGCCGGTGACGCCGGCCCCGGTCGGCAGCACGGCGCCCGCGCCGGCCACGACTCCGACCAAGTAGCAAACCCACGCGCGAGGCGGGAGTCGAATGACCCCGCCTCGCGAATTCAACGGCATCGTGATTCGCATCGTCGGGTTGGGTCCGGGTGACCCGGGCCTTCTCACCCTCGGCAGCCGCGAGTCGCTGCGAGCGGTCGGGCGCGCGGCGACGGTGCTCGCGCCGCCCGAGCTGGTTCGCTTCCTCGAAAGCGACGGGGTCGCGATCGAGCGCGCGCTGATCGCCGACCAGGGGCTGTTCCTGCGCGGTTCGGGCGAAGTCATCGACGCGTTCGCCGACCGCGTCGACAAGAACGACCTCGGCCTGGGCGTCCTCGGCAACCCGCTCTCCGACTTCCTCGGGCTGCCCGTGCTGCTGCGCGCGCTCGAACGGCGCGGCATCGCCGCCGAGATCGTCCCCGGAATGCCGCGCGCGACGCTCTCGGCCTCGATCACGATGCCGCTCGTGCCGCTGCCGCCGGGTTCAACCCATCACACGTGGGACGATCTGGTCGAGATCATGGCGCGGCTGCGGCGCTCCTGCCCGTGGGACCGCGAGCAGACCCACGCCTCGCTCGTGCGCTACCTGATCGAAGAAGCCTACGAGGTCGTCGACGCGATCGAGCACGGCACCGACGTCGAGCTGTGCGAAGAGCTGGGCGACTTGCTGTTCCAGATCGTGTTCCATGCGCAGCTCGCGACCGAGCGCGGAAAGTTCTCCGTCGCCGACGTGATCGACGGGCTCTCGAACAAGATGATCCGCCGCCACCCGCACGTCTTCGGCGACGTCGCGGTCGCCGACGTCGCGCAGGTCTGGGCGAACTGGGAGCAGCTCAAGGCGCAAGAAGCCGTGGGCCAGTCCCGCACCTCGAAGCTCGACGGCATCCCGAGCCACATGGCGGCGCTGCAGCGCGGCCAGAAAATGCAGGAAAAAGCCGCGCGCGTCGGCTTCGACTGGACCGACGCGCGCGACATCACCGAAAAGCTCTCCGAAGAGCTGCGCGAGCTGGCCGACGCGCGCCTGAAGGCCGGGGATCTCAAACCCGAAGACCCGCACGTGCGCGAAGAACTGGGCGACGTGCTCTTCACGGTCGTCAACCTGGCCCGCCGCCTCGGCATCGACGCCGAAGGCGCGATGCGCGACGCGAACGCGAAGTTCGAACGCCGCTTCCGCTACATGGAAGCGTACGCCGTCGCCAGCGGCCGGCAGCTGAACGACATGTCGTTGGACGAACTCGAGGACCTGTGGCAACAAGCGAAGACGGCAGCGTAGTCCTTCGACAAGCTCAGGATGACGGGGGGGGCGATGTCACCCTCAGCTTGTCGAACGGCGCAGTGCTGATACGCTTGCGGATGAGCGCGCACGACGCGCACTACGGCGGCAACTTGGTCGACGGCGCGCGGATTCTCGGGCTGTTCGGTGACGTCGCGACCGAATTGCTAATCCGCCACGACGGCGACGAAGGCTTGTTCGTCGCGTACGACTTGGTGGAATTCAAGGCGCCGGTCCATGCCGGTGACTACATCGAAGCGCGTGGGCAGATCACAAACGTCGGCAACACGTCGCGCACGATGGAGTTCACCGCGCACAAGGTGATTGCGGCGCGCCCCGACGTCTCGCCGTCAGCCGCCGACGTACTCGACGAGCCGGTGCTGGTCGTGCGCGCCCGCGGCACGTGCGTCACGCCAAAAGCCGCGCAACGCCCGTCATCCTGAGCTCGTCGAAGGGCCTGTCATCCTGAACCTGTCGAAGGGCCCGTCATCCTGAGCTTGCCGAAGGGGCGCTAGAGACCGACGCTCGCGAGTAGTGCGCCTTCGGCGAGGCTGCGCAGCTTGGCGTAGGCGATCTCGCGCCCCATCGGTGCCATGCCGCAGTTGGTCGAGCAGACGATCCGCTCGTCGGGGAGGTGGCGGCGCGCGAGTTCGATCGTCGCGCGCACGTCGTCGGGGGTCTCGACGCGGTCCGAGGCGACGTCGATCACGCCGACCGCGACGACCTTGTCGCCGGCGAGTCCGAGCACGTCGGGCGGAACGTGCGAGCCGGCGAGTTCGATCGAATCTGCTGAACCGCGCTCTTTGCGAGCAGCGGCAGGACGTGCGCGTACTGATCCCAGCGCTCGCCGAGGTTCGCCTTCCACTGCACGTTCGCCGGAATCCCGTAG
>JAFAMK010000431.1 GCA_019233415.1 Vulcanimicrobiota bacterium | reverse complement strand
CAGCCGCACGAGACGGTCATCCCGCGCACGACCGCCGAAGCGATCGCCAGGTCGAACGTCGCGAACAAGATCACTGCGATCCACGCCGCAGCGCGCGTGAACAGCCCGATGATCAAATAGCCGCCGAGCAGGATCTCCAGGAACGGCAGCGCGAGGGCCATCGGCGCGATGACGACCTGCGGCAGGATGCGAAAGCCCGCGATCTGCGCGGCGAACTCGGCCGCGTGCCCGACCTTCGCGGCACCGGCGACGATGAAGATCAGGCCGATCACGACGCGCACGATCAGGATGAACCAGCTCATGCCGCTTCGACCTCGCGGACCAGCGCGCGCTGCGCCGCTGGGATCGCTTCCGCGTCGGTCTTCTCCACTTCCGTGTTTTCTTCGAAGCCGAGGATCGTCTCGGCGACGCACGCCGCCAGTGTGGCGGGATCGTAGCCGCCTTCGAGGACGAACACCGCGCGGCCGTCGCAGTACTCGTCGGCGACCTCGCGGATCAAACGCCCCATCTGGCGCGCGAACGACGGGTCGACGCCGAGGTCACCGACGGGATCGCCGGCGACGACGTCGTAGCCGGCGCTGACGACGAGCAGTCCCGGCCGCACACGGTCGGCGAGCGCGCGCAGCATCCGCGTGTGGATGCCGATGAAGCCTTCCGTCGCAATCCCGCGGCGCGCGTCGATCGGAATGTTCACCAGCGCGGCGTCCGCGGCGACGCGGTTGTCGCGCGGGTCGCCGGTCCCCGGGTACGCCGGGGCGGCGTGCGAGCCGGCATACGAGACGCCGCCTCCGGCCGCAGCCTGCGTTCCGTTGCCGTGGTGGTAGTCGAAGTCGAGGACGAGCACCCGCTTCCCCTCGTCCTGCGCGTACGTGCGCGCGGCGATCATCGCGTTGTTGAAGACGCAGAACCCCATCCCGCGCGCGGGCTCCGCGTGATGGCCGGGCGGGCGCACCAGCGCGAACGTCCCGCGGTGCCCGGTGACGGCGGCGTCGAGCGCGACCAATGTCGCGCCGACGGCGCGCGCGGCCGCCTCGTACGAGCCCGCGTCGACCATGACGTCGCCGGTGGCGAGGTCCGTCGCCTCGTTCGGCCCGAGCATCGCGCACGTGCGGCGCACCAGTTCGATGTACGAGGCGGGATGGACGCGCTCGATCTCGTCGGGGCGCGCGACGCGCGTGTCGACGCGCTCGCCGAACATCCCGCGCCGTCGCAGCTCGTCGGCGACGACACGCACCCGGTCCGGCCGCTCCGGATGCGGAACGCCATTCAGGTGCGTCGTCAGGCCGTCGTCGTACGCGACGAGCATCGTCCGCGTGCCGGGGCTAGGACGACTTCTTCGGCGCGGGCGTCGCCTTCGTCGCGGGCTTCGCCGGCTTGCGGTCGATCTGCGCGATCAGCTGGCGCAATTCGCTCGCGGCCTGCGAACCTGCCGGCACGTAGCCGAGCAGCTTCACGTAGGCGGCCTTTGCCTTGTCCGGCTGGCGCTGGCCCTCGTAGCACTGACCGAGGCCGTACAGGATCGACGGGTTCTTGCGCGAGAGGTCGGGCGCGCCTTTGTCGAGCGCGTCGTAGACCTGCGCGCACTCGTTGTAGTTGTGCGTCGCGAGGTCGGCCTGGCCGAGCCCGAGCAGCGCGTCCGGCGTGTGCTGCAGCTGGTACGACGCCTTGAACTCGGCGCCGGCCTTGTCGAACTGGCGGTTCGCCGAGTACGTCGCGCCGAGCAGCAGGTGCGAGCGCGGGTCGTTCGGCGCCAGTTCGGCGACGCGCCTGAACTGATCGATCGCCTTCGGGTACTGGCTCTGGCCCGCGTAGAGCTGGCCCAGCCGCGCGAGTGCGTCGATCTGGTCGCGGTTCGGCCCGACGCCGGCGGTGAACTCGCGCTCCGCACCGGCCTTGTCGTTCTTCGAGATGAGGTAGTCGCCGTACGCGGTGTGCGCGCTCAGCACGTTCGGAAACTCCGAGATCGCGCGCTTGAACGTGCTGTCGGCGTCGGAGTCCATCTTCTCGTTCGCGTAGACGACCGCTTCCTGATCGATCACCGCGACCTTGTCGTTCGGATCGGTCTGCAGCTTGTAGATCTGCTCGTAGGTCGCGATCGAATCTTTGACGTTGTGCTGCGCGGCGGCGAGGCGCGCCTTGCCGACGAGCGCCTCGACGTTGGTCGGGTCGATCGCGACCGCGCGGTCGTAGAGCCCCGCGGCGAGCGCGACGGCGTTCTGCTGCATGTAGGTCTGCGCCTCGAGCAGCAGCGGGCGCACGTCCTTGGCGTCGAGCTTCGCCGCGCCGTCGAACTGCTGGCGCGCCTCGTCGTACTTCCCTTCGCTCGCGAGGACCTGGCCGTACGCGATGTACGCGTTCTTGTCGTCCTTGTTGAACGTCAGCGCGCGCTTCGCGATCCGCTCCGCGTCCTGCGGCCGGTTCAGCTGCAAGTACGTGTCGGTCAACGTGCCGAGGACGCCCGGGTTGGTCGGCTCGAGGTTCGCGGCCTGTTCGAGGTCGGCCAGCGACTCTTTCTGGTGCCCCATCCCGCGCTGCGCGAGGCCGTCGAAGTAGTAGGCCTGGGCCGTCTTCGTGCCGCCCGCGAGCAGCCGTTGCGTCAGCGGCAGCGCGAGGTCCGCGCGGCCGATCTGCAGGTAGTCCGCGGCCAGCTCGGACATCGCCGCCTTGTCGGTGGCATCGGCCTTCACGCGCTTCTCGAGGCGCGGGATCGCCACGTCGAGCGGCTCCGGGGTCGCGGTCGGCGACGGAGCCGGCGAGGGCGACGCGGTCGCGGCGGCGGCTGGCGCCCCCTTTGCGAGGACGTTCGTCGGAAGCAAGCCGACCGCCGCGACGAGCGCGGCGGCGGTGAGTGCGAGGGCGGCGGGGGCCAGGCGGAAGGTCATACTATGCGTGTACGGCTTTCGCGTCGCGGACGAGCTTCGTCAACTCCGGAACGATGGCGAATGCGTCTCCGACGACGAGGAGATCGGCGAACTCGCCGATGGGGACGTTTCCGTCCTTGTTGATCGCGATGATCGTCTCGGACGTGCGCATCCCGACTTTGTGTTGAATCGCGCCCGAGATACCGACCGCGATGTAGAGCTGCGGGCTGATCGTCTTACCGGTCTGCCCGACTTGATGTCCGTGAGAGACCCATCCGGCGTCGACCGCCGCACGAGACGCACCCACCGCACCGCCGAACGCGTCGGCGAGGTCTTTGAGGATCGTGGTGAACGGTTCCGGACCGCCCATCCCACGACCGCCGCTGACGACGACCGACGCCTCTTCGACGCCGAGCTCCGCAGCAGCTTCTTCGACCTCGTCTTCCACGGTGACCGCAGAGGCCTTCCCGCTCGACGGAAGTTGAACGACCTCACCGGCCCCAGAAGTTTCCTTGGCGGCAAAGACGTTCGGGCGGATCGCTGCGACGCCATAATCCGAGCCGGTCAGCGTGCAGGTCGTGATGACGAGGCCGCCCAGCTTCGGCATCACGCACGAGACCTGGCCGCCGTCGGTCTTGAAGTCGA
Source organism: Vulcanimicrobiota bacterium (assembly GCA_019233415.1). GTDB lineage: Bacteria > Vulcanimicrobiota > Vulcanimicrobiia > Vulcanimicrobiales > Vulcanimicrobiaceae > Vulcanimicrobium. The sequence continues at coordinate 543 of JAFAMK010000431.1, read as the reverse complement.
CGACGTCGGCGTTGATCCCGCAGTCGACGCGCGCCGCGAAGCGCGAGCCGACGTCGCGGCCGATCATCGTGTTGCCGACCAGAACGAGCGCCGGCCCGACCGCCTTCGCGACGGCTTCGACCGCATCGACCGCGCCGTCGAGGAAACGGTCCTCGTCGAGGACGTGAATCTGGTCCAGCGGATAACGCTTGAGCACTTCGACCGCCTGCTGTGCCCCGGCCCCAGCAACCACGGCGTGAGCCTTCCCGCCCAGTTGGTCGGCCAGCGTCCGCGCCTGGGTCGCCGCCTCCAGCGACGAGCGCCGGATCGTCCCGTGCTTGTGCTCGATAAACGCAATGACGTGCTGGTAGGTCACAGGAACTTCCGCTCCTTTAGGAAGTCGACGATTGCCTTGGCGCCTTCGGCGCCGTCGGCGGCCTGGATGACGCGGCCCTTTCCGCGGGCCGGCGGCGTCGCGAGGTCGGTGAGCTGCGCCTTCGCGCCGTCGGTCCCGAGCGCGACGGTGAGACCGAGGTCGGCGGCAGCGACTTGCTTGATCTCCTT
>JAFAMK010000343.1 GCA_019233415.1 Vulcanimicrobiota bacterium | reverse complement strand
CGCCGCGCCGACGCCGAGCGGTGGAACCGCCGGGACCGCGAGCTTCGCCTACGGGGCGGACGCGCTCGCCAGCGCGCAGTACCTCGGGCCGGCCGACGTCGGAACGCTCGGCGTCGACGTCGTGCTGCAGGCGCAGAACGCGGACGGGCTCGTTCGCTACGCGGCCGCGGTCAGCGACCCGCACTCGCCGCTCTACCGCAACTTCCTGACGCCGCAGCAGATCGGCAGCAGCTACGGCGCGTCCGCGTCGACCGTCACCAGCGTCGCGTCGTACTTCGCGGCGTATGGGCTGCACGTCGGCGGCTGGCCGCAGCACCTCTCGCTCTACGTGAGCGGTCCGCAGCACGCGCTCGAAACCGCGCTCGGTACGACCTTCGGCCGCTACCAGCAGGGCAGCACGATGTTCATCGCGCCGCGCACGACGCCGCGGCTCGCGCGCGCGCTCCCCGTCACCGCGATGGCGCACCTCGTCTCGCTGCGCCGCACCTATCGCACGAACGTGCCGGTCAGCGGCGGCGCCGACACCTACAGCGGCTACAGCCCGCAGCAGATTCGCAACGTGTTCGACTACACCGGCGCCTACAACGCCGGGTTCACCGGCAGCGGGATCACGCTCGGTATCGTCGGGACCGGCCCGATGAGCGCGGCGGACGTTCCGGCCTACGGCAGCATGTTCGCGACGGCGGTCGCGCCGGTGACGCAGGTCGCGGTGACCGATCAGGGCGTCGCCGCACCGGGGCTGGAGAAGCCGCCCGATACCGGCTTCCAGACGCCGCCGCCGGTGACCGCGACGTGCTCCGGTTCGCTGCCGGGATGCAATCCCGAAGACGTCGAGGCGCAGATCGACACCGAGGCGGCCGCGAGCCTCGCGCCCGGGGCGCAGGTGCTGTTCTACCTCGGCTACGCGCCGGCGTTCTGCATCGACAACAACAACAACCTCACGCCCGCGCCGTGCGCGAGCGGCACGACGCCGTTCCCGCTGCTCGGGCTCGACGTGAGCGACGACGAGATCCAGCAGGTGATCGCCGACGACAAGGTCGACGTGCTGAGCCTGAGCTACGGCGGACCGGAGGCGCTGAACGCCGCCGCCGGCGAGTTCGGCGCGAGCGCGCCGACGACGGGGCTCGGGCCGACCGAGTTCGCCGCGCTCGCGGCGGAGGGCGTGGCGGTCTTCGCCTCGTCCGGCGACGCCGGCGCGCAGGGTTGTCAGCACCCGGTGTACCAGGCGGCGATCGATCAGGTCTGCGTGAGCTATCCGTCGACCGATCCGAGCGTCACCGCGGTCGGCGGCGTCAACGCGCCGCTCGACCGGTTCGGCAACCTCACGAATCAAATGATCGGGTGGGGGCTGACGACCGGGGCAGGTTCCGGCGGCAGCGGCGGCGGCGTCTCGGGATACTTTCCGCAGACGCTGACGCCGTGGCAGTCGGGCCTCCCCGGGGTCATCGGCGCGAACCGCAACGTCCCCGACGTCTCGCTGCTCGGCGATCCGGCCACCGGGATGGCGACGCTCGTCGACGCGGCGTTCGGCACGCAGGTCGGCGGCAGCGGCGGGACGAGCGTCGCGGCGCCGGAGATGGCCGCGATGTGGGCGCTCGTGCTGCAGGCGTGCGCGTCGAGTTCGTCGTGCGCGACCGCGAAGGGGCCGAAACCCTATCGCCTCGGCAACGCGGCGCCGCTCTTCTACTCTCTGTACGCGAAGGGCGCGACGATTCAGCCGACCTACGCGCAGACGTTCTACGACGTCGTCTACGGCGACAACCAGCAGAAGGTCGCGCAGCCCGGTCCGACCTCGCCGCCGCTCGACCCCGGCTACAACGCCGCGCCCGGCTACGACCAAGTGACCGGGATCGGCGTTCCCTTCGCCCGCGCGCTGATCAAGGCGGTGACGCACCAATGACGACTCGGCTCTTCGTTGCGGGCGGCGCCGTGTGCGCGGCGCTCGCGCTCGCCGCGTGCGGCGGCGGCGGTGGCGGCAGTGCCGCGCCGCCGGTCGTGCAGTCGACTGCGACTCCGACGCCTACGCCGACGCCCACCGCGGCGCCGACCAACGCACCGCTCACGCAGTCGTTCCAAATCACGGTCCCGGCCGCCGGTTCGAGCGGATCGGCGCACCTGCGCCGCCCGCGCTTCGTCTCGCCGAACACCGGCTCGATTCGCATCGCGATGCAGAGTGTGAACGGCCAGACGGTCGCGCTCGCGCCGACCGTCGCGAAGCTCGCCAGCGGCGTCAGCGGCTGCAGCACCGACGGCAAAGGCAACCTCGTCTGTACGGTGAGCGCGCTCGCCGCGGTCGGCACCGACGTCTACGCGGTCACGACGTACGCGTCGAGCGATGGCAGCGGTTCGCCGCTCGCGTCGACGACCGTCGCCGCAGCCGTCACCACGAGCGGCGGCACGAGCACGCTTCCGCTCTCGCTCGGCGGT
>JAFAMK010000289.1 GCA_019233415.1 Vulcanimicrobiota bacterium | reverse complement strand
CTGCAGTTGAGGATTGCTTGCCGGAACCGTTTGACCGCCGCCACCGCACGCGGTCAGCAACGCAGAGATCGCCGCAAAGGCGAAAAGTTTGGCCTTTTTCATACAGACCTCTCACACCCCTAAGGGCAAGACGATAAGTTGGAGGCCCGGCAGCTTTTACTAGCTAGTTCGAGCCACCTGCGACAGAAGTCGAAAAACCTGAGAAAAGTATGAGCGGTCACGCGGCGGCGCGAGGAAAGCGCTTGCCGACGGAAGTGAATGTACGCCGATTGTATGCAGCGTACGATGACCGGGTGAACGGACGTGCCTTGGGGGTCGCCGCAGCGCTGTTCTACGTCTTCCTGTGGGCGTCGGCGTTCGTCCCGAGCAAGATCGGCGTGCTGGCGTCCTCGCCGCTGTGGTTCCTGGTCGTCCGGTTCGCGGTCTCGGGGCTCCTCGCGCTCGGCGCGGCCTTCGTTCTGCGTGCGCGCTTCCCGCGCACCGGCGGCGAGTGGGGTGCGCTGGTCGCGCTCGGCGTGCTCGCGAACGCCGCGTACCTCGGCCTCACCTACGAGGCGCTGCGCCACCTCGCGTCCGGCGTCGGCGCGATCGTCGCGTCGACGAACCCGCTGACGCTCGCGTTCGTCGCGCCGTGGCTGCTGCGCGAGCCGCTGACGAGCCGCAAGATCGCCGGGATGCTGCTCGGCTTCGGCGGCGTCGTCGCGATCATGGCGGTACGGACGGGGACAGGCAGCGCCGATCCGCCCGACGTCGCGCTCGCGTTCGCCGGCGTCCTCGCGAGCGTCGCGTCGACGATCGTGTTCAAGCGCTGGTGCGCGGACCTCGACCTGCGCGCGGTCGTCCCGGTGCAGCTGCTCGCGTCAGGGCTCGCGCTGCTGCCGCTCGCGCTGCTGCTCGAAGGCGCGCCCCACGCGCACTGGAGCGTTCCGCTCGTCGTGTCGTTCTGGTACGTCGTGCTGGTGATGTCGTTCGGCGCGTCGGTGCTGTGGTTCTGGCTGCTCGCGCGCGGAGAGGCGTCGCGCGTGAGCGCGTACTACTTCCTCACGCCGGTGTTCGGGCTCGCGCTCGCGGCGCTGCTGCTGCACGAGCCGGTCGGCGCGCGCGATCTCGCCGGCCTCGTCGCGATCGCCGCCGGAATCGCCCTCGTCCAACGCGGCTGACGAAAGGAAAAGAACCGATGCTGCACGCGATGACCTTGGCCTTGACGCTGTGGAGCCCCGAGCTGAAGAACGGTGCGCCGATCTCGATGCAATACGCGTGGAATCACAACGGCTGCAACGGTCGGAACCGCACGCCGTTCGTGCGCTGGGACGCGCCGCCCCAACGAACCGCGACGTTCGAGCTGACCGTCGTCGACCACGATGCGCCGAAGCCCGGCGGCTTTCTGCACTGGGCGGTGACCGGCATCCCGAGCGGCATCCGCGCGCTCAATGCATACACTCCGCCCGGCGCCACGGAGCACAAGAATGACTTCGGCACCGTCGGCTGGGGCGGTCCGTGCCCGCCGCCGGGACAGCTCCACCACTACACGTTCACGCTGCACGCGCTCGATGCGAACGGCCACGTGCTCGCCACGTCGCACCTCGTCCCCGTCTACCGGCGATGACGATCGCGCGATGAGCGAGCGCTGGCGCGTGCTCGCGCTGATGACGATCGCGCAAGCCGGCGCGTCGGTCGTGCAGCAGGCGCTGGGCTCGCTCTCGCCGATCCTCGTCGCGACGTTCGCGCTCTCGAAGGCGCAGCTCGGCACGGCCTTCACCGCGCTGATGCTCGGCTCGGCGTGCTTCACCGCGGTCGCCGGCGCGCTGACCGACCGCTGGGGCGAACGCCGCATGGTCCTGCTCTCGGGCGCGCTGATGACGCTCGCGCTGCTCGCGGTCACGCTGATCCCGGATTACGCCTGGCTCGTCGCCTGTGTCGGCCTGTTCGGCGCCGCGTATGCGGCCTCGACGCCGGCCGGCGGTCGCGCGATCCTGGCCTGGTTCGACCGCGACCGCGGTTTCGCGATGGGGATTCGGCAAACGGGCGTTCCGGTCGGCGGACTCGTCGGCGCGCTGACGCTCCCGCTCGTCGCGCACGCCTTCGGCTATCGTGTGGCGTTCGTCTACGCAGCGCTCGTCATCGCGGTGACGACGCTGATCGCGGTGATCCCGTACCGCGAGGCGCGCGACCAGCGCACGCCGTCGGCGAGCCTCGCCTCGATCACCCGCGGCATGCGCACGCTCGCGCGCGATCCGCGCCTGATCGGCGTGACACTGACGTGCATGATCCTGGTCAGCGTGCAGCTCGCGATGAACGCGTTCGTCACCGTGACAGGTGTGGTCTCCGTCGGCACGACACCCGCACTCGCCGCGCTCGCGTTCGCCTGCGCGCAGGGCGCCGCTGTGGTAGGCCGTCTCGGGTGGGGCTTCGTCAGCGACCGCATGTTGGGCGGCGAACGGCTCGTCCCGTTCGCGATCATCTGCGTGTTAGCGGCGCTGGCGACCGCAACGCTCGCGAACCTGCACGCCGGCGCGGTGATCCCGCTCTTCGCGGCGTCGATCGTGCTCGGCTTCAGCGGCGCCGGCTGGAACGGCCTGATGGCCGCCGCGATGGCCGAGGTCGGCGGCATCGACCGCGCCGCCAGCGCGCTCGGCCTCGCGCTGACCGCGATCTTCGGCGCCTCCGCCGTCGCCCCGACCGCATTCGGCGCGCTCGCCGACCACACGTCGCTGCACGTCGCCTGGCTCGCAACCTCCGCGCTCGCCTTGGTCGGCATCGCGCCGGTACTCTGGCTCCGCGCGCACCTCGCCGCCCCGGGAAGGTCCGCCCCCCGAACAGGCTGAACCTACGTCGGTCCGCGCCCAGGTGGCGGAATTGGTAGACGCGCTAGTTTCAGGTATTAGTGACCGCAAGGTCGTGGGGGTTCGAGTCCCTTCCTGGGCACCAAGACGAGGAGCTCAGCGATTTGAGAGATCGCCGGGCTCTCTTTATTTTGGAAGACCGCTTCCGCGCTTCGCCGAGCAACATTCGCCGAGTACCGCAACAGAAGATGAAGACTTCGCGACGTGCGGCAAGTGCGAGTGACGGCACCTTTGTTGCTATCGAAGCCATCGTATCGCGTTTCGCGATTGCTCCGGCCCCGTGAAGCCACTCTCCGTAGCCCAAAGAACGTGGATGCCACACTTCAAAAGAAATATCGCAAGATTTCCTGCAGGCTCAGCATCGAAAACAGCGAGAAGTTCCGGGTTGAAATAACGCTCTCGATAGATGAACTTGTAGTAATAGAGTTGCGCGAGTGCAGCGCGAGACTGGGCTGTGTCGTCACCGCGTAGGCTCTTAGCCTCGACGATGAACCGTCGATCGACCAATAGATCAATATGAGTCGTCTGTCTATATGGAAGGAAGGCCGCTTCGGCGGCAGCAGCGACCCTGTCGAGCAGCAAACGATGACTGCGTGTGCGCCGTTCCAGAGCCTGTCTCCACGCTTCTAGGTCCACGTCACTCGGAGCGGCAGTTAGCGACTGAGCTTGGCGACCCCTAATATAGGTCCGTTCCGGCGCGGGAGATGAATCGTTGCCGCGATCAGCGAGGTCGGCGACTTCAAGGAGCGAGGGGGCGTATGTCTCATAGAGGGCAAGAAGCGCCGTCAAATCCGACGTGAGCGTTTCTTCACTCGGCATCTGCGCGCGTGCATAGAAAATCCCACATATATGGCCGTCTTCGTATTGCCTGCCGCGTTCTGTCTTAGAGTAAAGGGATATGTTTCCAACGGAGAACCGAGGCGGAATGTCCAGCAATGCTCGGAGGCCATCACGGCGGCGGCGCAATTCAAAAACACCAGCAGCTCTAGGATGGTAGTCTACACTCCGCGGCTCAAACACGTTCGTTATGCCCTGGTTTAGGCTGAGGACAACTCCTCCACGGTTTGTTGGAAAGAGGTAGACGACATATACGCCGCCCCGAAATCCCTGCGTGATTTCCTCTCGACGAATTCCCACCCACGGGACGTCAGCAGCATTCTGCCCCATCCCTGCGCTTGCTTTAACTTTGTACGGCGACGTATCGACAGATGCGCGCACGGCGTTCGGTGCGTCAAGGCCAAACCAGGTCTTGTTTGGAGCAACGTCGGATCGTCGAGACTTGTTAGCGGGGTAGTTATCAATGATCTCGACAAGCATGTCTCGGAGCGTCAGCCGCATTCGATGAACCCTTGGGATCACGGCGTTCTTAGGCGAGGCGAATCGTGAATGTTGCGCGTGCGTCAGTGGGTGGTTTCAGTCCCACTTGACTCGTCTACACCCGCGTTAGGATTTGTCCAAACGCTACCGTCGGTGAAGTGAACTGTCTCGACCGCGCACCGAAGGTTAGGGCGCGAGAATAGTGGCGAAATCAGTTGGCCCCGAGCTTGGCGAAATCTATGAGTCACCGTGACGCCTGGCGAGAATCGCCCGGCGTCGCGAATATACGACGTATCATCACCACTCCACCGAACGCGAAAGCGGATGACGTCGGCCGTCAAGTCGCCTTCATTGGTGAACTGGATCTCAAGATCGCCAGTTTTTGCGAGAACTTCGCCACCACGCGTTGCGATCTTACACGATTCCACTTGAACGGGTGACGTAGAAGGCGGCCGCGGATTGGTATTCGGAACTCCAAATGTCGGCGGCGGTGTCTGTCCCGGTTCAGTTGCTGCCGCCCGAACAGGCATGAGCACTAGTATGAAAAGGGCGGCTGATGCGACGTACTGCGACAACCCTCGCCTCCGAACTTAGGTAGATGGCGCGTTGACGCTTCTGCATGGTGGCTTGCTAGGGAAGCTACTTAACACGATCTTGACCTTCGAAATCTGAGTTGGCCGCTGCTCCACCCGGTCGGGAAGACGCGACTTGGGCGGTACTCGCTCCGGTGGCTCCATTGACATGACACGCATTGGCTCCATACGAGCCTCGCAGTCCTCAGTAGAATCGGCGCATGAAAAGCATTGCCCACGCGCTCCTGGCATGCTGTGCGCTCATTGGCGCGACCATCGGAGCGGCGCCGGCGCCGATTCCGGCGCTGCCGCCGGCGACGTATCCCGTTGCGGCGACGACGCGAGACGGGAGCCATGACTTCGACTTCGAGCATGGGACGTGGCGGACGCACTACCGGCTTCTGAAGAAGCGGCTGGCGGGGAGCCATGCATGGTACGACTGCTACGGGACGTCGGTCGTGCGGCCGTTTTGGGGTGGGAGCGGGAATCTCGAAGACGGCGATCTGAAGTGCCCGAACCGCTACATCGGCGGGATGACCATTCGCACGTACAGCGCACAGACGCACCAGTGGACGATCTGGTGGGGGACGCGCGCGCTCATGCTCGCACCGCCGCAGCAGGTCGGGCACTACGACGCGAACGGCGTCGGCGAGTTCCTCTCGTACGACAATTGGGAGGGCAAGCCGATCATCACGCGCTTCCGCTGGACGCACCCGAACGGGCGTCCGCACTTCGAACAGGCGTTCTCGATCGACCACGGCAAGAAATGGGAGACGAACTGGACCACCGACTACACGCGCGTCGCGCCGTCGACGAAGGGCGTCTGGAACACCGTGGCCGCACACGACGGGCACGACGGTTTCGACTTCCTGTTCGGCACGTGGAAGACGCACTACATGCGTTTGCGCAAGGCGCTCGTCGGCAGCCACGACTGGTACGCGTGCGAGGGAACGGCGGTCGTGCGTCCGTTCTGGGGCGGCAGCGGCAACCTCGAAGACGGTGATCTGCGCTGTCCGTCGTCGTCGCAATACATTCGCGGCGTCACGCTGCGGCTGTACGACCCGACGACGCACCGTTGGGCACTCTACTGGGGAACGCAGAAGAACGGTTTGGCGCTA
>JAFAMK010000187.1 GCA_019233415.1 Vulcanimicrobiota bacterium | reverse complement strand
GGATGCTGCCTTGCAAGGTCCACTCGCGCCACGCGCGCGGGTGCCGGGCGCGGTCAGGCGCGGGGTGGCGCGGTCGACTCGCGGACGATCAGCCGGCCGGCGAACCGCAGCACCACCGGCGGCCGCGGCGTGGCGCCTTCGGCGACGCGCGCGATGATCGTGTCGGCGGCGACGCGACCCATCTCGCGCAGCGGCAGCGTGTAGCACGTCAGCGGCGGAACGGAGATCGCGTACCACTCGGGGTCTTCGTACGCAACGAGGCTCAGCTCGTCGGGAACGCGGACGCATGCCTCGGCGAGCGCGCGCAGAACGCCGTTCGTCAGCCGGCTTCCACTGGAAAAGATCGCGGTCGGGCGCGGCGTGCGCGCCAGCACCGCGCGCGTCGCGTCGTGCCCGCATTCCGGCGTGTAGCTGCCGTACAGCACCAGCTCGTCGTTCGGGCCGAGCCCTGCCTCGCGCAGCGCGGCACGGTAGCCGTCGACGCGGTAGCGCGTCGTGCTGAACGCGCCGGGCCCGGTCAGCATCGCGATCCGCCGGTGACCGAGCGCGAGCAAATGTCGCGTCAGCGCCGCGGCGCCGTCGAAATCGTCGGAGAGAACCGCGTCGAACTGCGCATCGGGTGAGTGCCGCAGCAGCTCGACGACCGGGATGCGCCGTCCGCCGGCATCGAGTTCATGCGCGTCGATCGACGACGACGGAACGTGCACGATGCCGTCGACGCGGTGCTCGGCGAGCGTGCGGAGATAGCTGCGGTCGTGCGCGGGATCGCTGTTCGAGATGCACAGGATGAGCCGGTAGCCGTGCTCTTCGAACGCACCCTGCAGCACCGTTGCGCTCTCGGCGTAGAAGTCGTTGTGGATGTCGGGGATGATCAGCCCGATCGTGCGCGTCGTCTGCACGCGCAGCGCGCGCGCGAGCGCGTTCGGCCGATAGCCCAGCTCGCGCGCCGCGCGCACGACACGCCCGCGCGTCCGCTCGTCGACGTAGGGGTGGCCGCTGAGCGCGCGCGAAACCGTTGCGGCCGACAGGCCGACGGTCTTGGCGACGTCGCGCAAAGTTGCCACCAGGCTCGCGTCTCCGTAAGAATGCGGTGGTGATACTCTAGCACAGGCGAGAAACCGTTTCCAGGACCGATTCGAAGGCGTGTGCCCAACCACTCGGCGAAGCCGCTCGGCCATGGAGACGATGCAGGCGCGCTGCTGCGTCGCGGGCGGCGGCCCCGCCGGGATGATGCTCGCCTTCTTGCTCGCCCGCGCCGGGATCGACGTCGTCGTCCTGGAAAAGCACGCGGATTTTCTGCGCGACTTCCGCGGCGACACCGTGCACCCGTCGACCCTCGACGTCATCGCCGAGCTGGGCCTGCTCGACGCGTTCCTCGCGCGCCCGCACCAGGAGCTGCGCACCGTCGGCGGGATCGTGGACGGCACGCCGGTGACGATCGGCGATTTGACGCACCTGCCGACCCGCTGCAAGTTCATCGCGATCATGCCGCAGTGGGATTTCCTGAACTTCCTCGCCGACAACGGACGCGGCTATCCCGGTTTTCATGTGCGGATGTGCGCCGAGGTGACCGACCTGATCGACGAGGGCGGAACCGTTCGCGGCGTGCGCGCGACGACGCCCGACGGACCGCTCGAGGTGCGGGCCGATCTGGTCGTCGGCGCCGACGGCCGCCACTCGACGGTTCGCGCGCGCGCGGGCCTTTCGGTGCAGGACTTCGGCGCGCCGATCGACGTGCTCTGGATGCGGCTCGCTCGGCGCGCCGACGACCCGGAGAACGCGTTCGGCTACTTCCAGAACGGTCACGTCTTCGTGACGATCCCGCGCGGCGACTACTGGCAGTGCGCGTTCGTCATCCGCAAGGGCGGGTTCGACGCGCTGCGCGCGCAGGGTCTCGACGCGTTGCAGGCCGGAATCGCCGCCGCCGCACCGTTCTTCGCCGACCGCGTCAGCGCGCTGCAAAGCTGGAGCGACGTGAGCCTGCTGACGGTGACGATCGACCGGCTGCGCCAGTGGTACCGCCCGGGACTGCTGTGCATCGGCGACGCTGCGCACGCGATGTCGCCGATGGGCGGCGTCGGGATCAACCTCGCGATTCAAGACGCGGTCGCCGCAGCGAACATCCTCGCGGAAAAACTCCGCGCGGGAACGGTCACCGAAAACGACTTGCGCGCCGTCGAACGGCGCCGCACGTTCCCGGTTCGCGTCACGCAGGGCGCGCAGATGTTCATGCAGGCGCGCGTCTTCGGCAGCGTCGTCGGACCGCCGGCGACGCCGGCACCGGTGCCGGCGAAGCCGCGCCCGCTGCCGTTCCCGCTGTGGTTGTTCACGCGCTTTCCGGTGCTGCAGCGGCTGCCGGCGATGTTCGTGGGAATGGGCGTGCGTCCCGAGCACGTGCGAACGCCGCACGCCGCGCCCGCGCAGGCATGAAGTATCTTCTGCTGCTGCTGACGGTCGTCGCCGGGACAGTCGACGCCGTCAGCTACCTCGCGCTCGGACACGTCTTCGTCGTCAACATGACCGGCAACGTCGTGTTCCTCGGGTTCGCGGCGGCCGGCGCTCCCGGCGTCTCGCTCGACGCGACGGTGATCGCGCTCGCGGCGTTCGTCATCGGCTCGGCGGTCGGCGGGCGCATCGGACGCCGCTTGGGTACGCGCCACGCCCGGCTCCTCGTCGTCGCGACGACGCTCAAGCTCGCGCTCGTTGCCGGCGCGCTGCTCGCGGCGCTCGGTCACGCGGAACCGCTCGGCGGCACCCCGCGCGATCTCGTCATCGCGCTGCTCGCGCTCGCAATGGGAATTCAAAACGCGACCGCGCGCCTCATCGGCTACCCCGACCTCACGACGACGGTTCTGACGATGACGCTCACCGCGATCGGCGCCGACTCGCCGCTCGGCGGCGGCACGACGGTGCGCCTCGGACGACGCCTCGGTTCGCTTGCCGCGATGCTCATTGGCGCGTTCGGTGGCGCGCTCATCCTGATCCACCTCGGCATCAAGGCGGCGCTCGGCGCGACGCTGATCCTCCTCGCGCTGACGACCTTCGCCTCGTACCGTTTCGTCCCCGAACCGGAGACCGCCGCGACGTAGTTACTACTCGACGGTGAAGCGGTCGAGCTTTGCGATGCCGAGTCGGCCCGCCATCGCGTCGATCGCTTCCCAGACTTTCGGGTCGATCGGAACGCCTTCGCGGCGGTAGCGTTC
>JAFAMK010000066.1 GCA_019233415.1 Vulcanimicrobiota bacterium | reverse complement strand
CGCCGCGCTGCAGCGTGAGGCCGTCGCGCGGTTCGCGCTGACCCGCAGGTCGACGGCGCTCGCCGACTACACCGACGCCGAGCAAGGCGCGAACAACGCGATGCAGCACATCGTCGACTCGTCGGCGTCGGACGCCTCGACGAAAGCGGCAGCCGCCGCGGTGAGCAGCCTGATCGGCGCGACGCAGCAGCGCGACCAGATCATCATCACCTCGTCGACCCGCGACCCCAAGGCCGTGATCGCAGCGTACGGTGGCGCCACCACGGGTGCGTCCGCACCGATCAGCAAGGCGCTCGCCGACAACGCCGACAGCGAGTCGCAGCTCGACTCGCAGCTCAAAGTGCTCACCGACAGTGCGGAAAAAATTTCGAGCCAGGCGAAGGCGAATTACGACGCGCGCGTGCGCCTGATCGAGGCGGTCGTCGTCGGGCTGGCGCTGATCGCGCTGATCGTCTCGGCGATCTTCGCGTTCGGGTTGACCGATCGCATCCGCCGGCGGCTCTCGACCGTCGCGCAGCGCCTCGACGCGATCGTGCGCGACGACTTCGCGCGCCTCGCCGCGGCGCTCGACCAGCTCGCCGAGGGCGATCTGCGGATCGACTTCCACTCCGACCGCGAGACGCTGCACGACCGCAGCGGCGACGAGATTGCCGACGTCGTGCACGCCTACGACGCGCTGGTCGACGGGTTCGCCGCGATCGGCGAACGGCTGACGGCCGCGGTGGAGCGGCTGAGCGGCGCGATCGGGAGCGTTGCGCGCGCCTCGCGGGGCGTCGCGCTCGCGAGCGACCAGGCCTCGGCATCGGCCGGCCAAGCCTCGTACGCGGTCGAGTCGATCGCGCGTGCGGTCGACGGCGTCGCCGGCGGCGCGCGCGACCAGGCCGGCAAGATCGCGCAGGCCAGCGCGGCGATCGAAGAGCTGTCGCGGGCCTCGTCGGCGATCGCCGACGGTGCGAACGCGCAGGCGACCGCGATCCAGGAAGCGGCGGGCGCGATCGAGTCGCTCGACCGCGAGATCAACGTCCTCTCGCAAGCCGGCGACGCGCTCGCCGAGAACGCGCGCACCGCCTCGAGCGAGGCGTCGGCCGGCGAACACGCCGTCGAGGCGACGCAGAAGGCGATGCGCGACCTCGGCGAAGTCTCGAAGAAAGCGGCGAGCGCGATGGTCTCGCTCGAGTCGCGGTCGAGCGCGGTCAGCGAGATCGTCTCGACGATCGAGGAAATCGCCGATCAGACGAACCTGCTCGCGCTGAACGCCGCGATCGAGGCGGCGCGCGCGGGCGAGCACGGCCGCGGCTTCGCCGTCGTCGCCGACGAAGTGCGCAAGCTCGCCGAGCGCAGCACGATCGCGACGCGCGAGATCTCCGAGATCCTCTCGGCGATTCGGCGCGAGACGCTGACCGCGGCCGAAGCGATGCGCGGGTCGAGCAAGTCGATGTCCGACGGGCTGACCGTCGCCGAGCGCGCCTCGGCCGCGCTGACGGCGGTCGCGCTGGCGATCCGCACCACGACCGGCGTCGCCGACGACCTTGCCCGCCGCGCCGGCGCGATGCGCGACGCGTCGACGACGCTGACCGAGAACATCGCGAGCGTCGCCGCGGCGATCGGCGAGAACGCGGCCGCCGCCGGCGAAATGCGCCTGACGACGCAGAGCGTGACCGACGTGATGGCGCCGGTCGCACGCACCGCCGACGAGCAGTCGATCGCGTCGTCGCAGGCCGCGCTTTCCACCAGCGAGCTGGCCGTCGGCGTGCAGGAGATCGACGCGACGGCGCGCGCGCTGCGCGAGCAGACGACCGCGCTCGACGAGCTGGTCGAACAGTTCCGAATCAGCGACGCGCTTGCCGCCCCCGAGCGGGCATTGGCGCTCAGCGGCGGCTGATGCTCGCCGACCTGGTCCGGTTGCGGCAGGCCCGCGACGCGATCAACCGCGACTACGCAAAGCCGCTCGACGTTGCGGCGCTGGCGCGAATCGCGCTCATGTCACCCGGGCACTTCTCGCGCAGCTTTCGCGAGGCGTACGGCGAGACGCCGTACAGCTACCTGATGACCCGGCGGATCGAACGCGCGAAAGCGCTCCTGCGCCGCGGCGACCTGAGCATCACGGAGGTCTGCCTCGCGGTCGGCTGCACCTCGCTCGGCTCGTTCAGCGCGCGGTTCACCGAGCTGGTCGGCGTGAGCCCCAGCGCGTACAAGGCGCGCGACCACCAGGCCGGCGCCTCGATCCCGCCCTGCATCGCGATGGACCTGACGCGGCCGAGGCCGATCAGAAACGAAGAAGCCAAACCCGATCCGACCGCGGTATCGTGAGCGCATGAACCTTCACGTCTCGACCACCTTCATCGCCGTGCACGACCACGACGCGGCGCTCGCCTTCTACCACGACGTCCTGGGGCTCGAAATCCGCCAGGACGTGAAGTTCGAGGGAAATCGCTGGGTGACGATCGGGTCGCCGGCCCAACCCGAACTCGGAATCGTCCTCGAACCGCCGGCGGTCACCGCCTCGCCGGCCGACCACCGCACCCTCGACGAACTGCTCGCAAAGGGATTGCTGCGCGGCGTGATCTTCACCACCGACGACGTCGACGCGCTGTTCGAGCGCGTGCAAGCCTCGGGGGCCGAAGTGGTGCAGGAACCGATGGATCAGTTCTACGGGGTGCGCGACTGCGCGTTCCGCGATCCGTCGGGAAACCAGCTGCGCTTCAATCAGCCGCTCAAGCAGCCGATGAACCAGCCCAGCAGCACCTGACGCGCGCTAAATCCCCGCGTACCACTCATAGCCCTGGTCTTCCCAGTAGCCGCCGGCTCCGCCGTCGATGCCACGGACGTCGGCGACGAGCTCGATGCGCGCGACCCACTTCGCGCTCTTGTAGCCGAGCTGGGTCGGGACTTTCAACCGCACCGGCGCGCCGTGATCGAGGTCGAGCGGCGCGTCGTTGAGGTCGAGCGCGAGCAGCGCCTGCGGGTGCGCGGCCTGGTGCAGGTCG
>JAFAMK010000372.1 GCA_019233415.1 Vulcanimicrobiota bacterium | reverse complement strand
TTGACGAGGACGACCCGGTGGCCTTCCTCGCGCAGCGCGCGGCACGCTTGCACCCCGGCGTAGTCGAACTCGGCGGCCTGCCCGATGACGATCGGGCCCGAGCCGATCACCATGATTGTTCGCCGGGGCATCCCGCCCAGGATACGGCGGCGGCACCGTGAGTCCTCGGCCTCGCGGCCGCGATTTTCCGCGGCAGAACAAGCGGGCTTCCGCCCTTTGACGGGCTCAGGGTGACAGTGCCCCGTCACCCTGAGCTTGTCGAAGGGGCTTAGTGCGCGCGCGTGTGCGTCGTGTTCGTGCTGCGCTTCACCGCGAACGGGTTGGTCTGGGTGAAGTCGAACACGTTGCTGAAGGGGTTCGCCCCTGCGTCGCGCGCGCCGAGCGGCGTCAAGTTGTAGAGCTTCTCGATGAACGCGAGGATCGAGACCGTCTCGTACTGTGTGTGGTCGACGAAGCCGTGTTTCGCCCACGGCGAGATGACGATCAGCGGAACGCGCGAGCCCGGGCCCCATTGGTCGATCACCGGCGGCGCGACGTGGTCCCAGCGACCGCCGTGCTCGTCGTAGGTGATGATGATCGCGGTGTTCTTCCAGTACGGGCTGGCCTGGATCGCCTGCACCAGGCTGGCGACGTGCTGCTGGCCGACGACCAGCGAGGCGTAGCCCGGGTGCTCGTTGTTCTCGCCGATCGGCTTGATGAACGAGACCGCGGGGAGCGCGTTGTTGTGCAGGTCGGCCAGGAAGTTCGTCTCGTCCTGGAGGTGCGCCGCTTTCGCCGGCGTCCCGTCGGCGAAGTTCGCGTAGTACGCGAACGGCTGGTGGTGGAACTGGAAGTTCGGGTCGGGGTTGCCCGCGAGCGCCGCAGTCCAGCCGCCCGAGTACCACTTCCAGCTCACGCTCGCCGCGCTCAGACGGTCGCCGATCGTCGGGTTCGTCTGGTTCGGCACGAGGTTCGCCGGCGGCACGCTCGCCGGGTGCGGCGCGTTGACGGTGTACGACGTGTTGACGACGTGACCGTCGGGCGTGACGTAGCCGTCTTGCACGATCGCGCCGCTGCTGTTGAGCGCAAGCGCCTTGCCGGTCGAGTCGACCGTCGCGACCGTCGAGGCCGGCGCGTTCGGGAACGTCGGCGCGCAGGCGCAGATCAGGAACTGGTGGTTGAAGAACGAGCCGCCGAACGCGCTGTGGAACGTGTTGTCCGAGAGCGTGTACTGCGCGGCGAGCTGACCTTCGGGCAGCTGGGTCGCGTCGAAGTTGCTGAACACCAGACCCGGGTTGTCGCTCCAGGTCATGAACTTGTCCATCTTGCCGCCGTCGATCTGCGACTGCTCTTGGTAGAAGCGGTGGACGATGTCGCCGGTGAGCTGCGAGGGCTGGATGAACTTGACGGCAGCGTACGGGCCGATCGGCTTGCCGACGATGCCGGCGAAGTTCGGGTCGGGGTTGCCGTTGACGAGCGGCTGCGGCTCGGTCGTGATCGGGTTACCCGTGACCTTGTCGACCTGCGGGATCGCCGACGCAGCGTTCGCGAGACCGTTGGCGCCGGGGAAGCTCCCGTAGAGCGCGTCGAAGCTCCAGTTCTCCTGATAGATTACGACGACGTTCTTGATGTTGGCCTGCAACTGCTGGGTCGGGTTCGGCGTTGGCGTCGCGGTCGGCGCGGCGGTCGGGGTTGCGGTCGGCTGCGTGACGGGCGTCGAGTTCGAGTTCGACGAGTTGCAGCCGGCGGCCAGGCCCACGCATGCGAGCGTGACGGCGAGGCGGCGCGCGGTGAGCGCGAATGAGCGCACGGTCGTACATGTCCTCCGGCAATAGGTACGCCGCGCCGCGCGTGAGAAACGCGCGACGCGATACGCCACGGAGCGTGCGCGCCGAGCGCAAAGAACGCATCAAGGAGAGCTTAACGGTGGTTTATCGTGCCGCGCGCATGGTCATGCTGCTCGTCGTCGCCGCTCTCGTCGCGGCGTGCGGCGTCCGCAAGGCGCCGCCGTACGTAACCGTGACGCCGGTCGCCGACGTCTTCCCGGCGATCCCCGAGGTGCACGCGATGCACGGCGTTGCGCACGTCGCGCTCGACGTCGTCGTCGATCCCGTCTCCGGCTATCCCGCGTTCGAGTGGGGAACGCGGCTCGGCGAGGCGCCGACGATCCGCGTCGCGCCGGGCGACACGATCGACATGACGGTGCACGACGCGATGCGCCCGTTCGCCGGACGTCCCGACGACGTAAACGTGCACTTCCACGGGCTCACCGTCGCGCCGTCGCCGCCGGGCGACGAGGTGCTGATGACCCTCGCGCACCCCGGCCAGACGCTGCACTACCGCGTCGTGATCCCCCGCGACCACGAGCCCGGGCTCTACTGGTATCACCCGCACGCGCACGGCGAGGCCTACTACGACGTGACGAACGGGATGGCCGGCGCGATCGTCGTCGACGGGATGCAGCGCCACCTCCCCGCGCTGGCCGCGATGCGCGAGCGCGTCGTCGTGCTGCGCGACGTGCCGACCGGCCCGGGCTTCGTCGACGACGACATGCCGATGTCGGGAACGGTCGCGACGGCGCACCGCTCGCGCCGCATCGCGCGCTCCGGAGCGGGCCGCGCCTGTCGCGCCGAGACGGGGCTGCAGCCGACGCTCAACCGCCGCGTCGATGCGCGCATCGGCATCCGGCCGGGTGAGCGCCAATTCTTCCGCGTCGTCAACGCCTCGGCGGCGCGCTACTACGACCTCTCGGTCGACGGCACGCCCCTCGAACTGGTCGCGCTCGACGGCGTCCCGCTCGACGCCTATCCCGGCACGCCGCCGACGCGCACCGTCCAGCACGTGCTGGTCCCACCGGCCGGGCGCGCCGAGTTCGTCGTGAGCGGGCTCGACCATTCGACCATGCTGCGCTCGGCGTGCGTCGACACCGGCGCGGCCGGCGACGCGAACCCGGCGGTCGTCCTCGCGCACCTCGTCGATCCTACGACTGTTGCCGGCGGCGCCGCCGCGTCGGACGCGCCAACGCTGTCAGCGGAGCCGCTGCGCGTCGGCGCTCCGCTGCCGCACAACGTGCTCTCGCGCGCGCTACAGCCGCCGGCGGCGCGCCGCACGATCCGGTTCACGGAGGACGACCACGGCTTCTACCTCGACGGCAAGGTGTTCGCGATGGACGCGCCGCCGGCGATCGTCGCGCGCTCGGGGACGGTCGAGGAGTGGACGCTGACGAACGCGACCGACGAAGTCCACGCCTTCCACATCCACCAGGTGCACTTCGTGCCGCTCGCGGTCGACGGCACCGCCGTTGCGCCGCGCACGTGGGCCGACACGGTCAACGTCCCGCCGCGCCGGC